>DUNV01000123.1 GCA_012839215.1 Bacillota bacterium | reverse complement strand
CGGGTTCTCTCCCGTTATCCTTGAGGGGGAATAGGGTAGAATTTTTGATGCCCAGTTCCCTAAATACCGAAGAGGGCCTGGCATCTGTATGCCGGTCAACTAGGGTGGTACCGCGGAAGAAAATCCGCCCCTTGAGGGGCGGATTTTATGTTCTGGCTTATCTTTGGCCAATGGTGTTTATTGCTTTCGTCCCTATGAATGCATAAACACTTTTTTTATTACCATCGGAAAGGGGATCGAACATTGAAAAAATTGATGACTGGCAACGAAGCAATTGCATACGGCGCCTATATAAACGGCGTACGGGTAGGCGTGGCCTACCCGGGTACCCCCAGCACCGAGATTATGGAAAATTACGCCAGATACCCCGGGGTAGCAGCAGAATGGGCACCCAACGAAAACGTTGCCATGGATGTGGGGATCGGTGCAGCTTATGCGGGATCGAGGGCTCTGGTTGCCATGAAACATGTTGGTGTAAATGTGGCAGCCGATTCGCTCTTCTATGTTGTCTATACGGGCCTGAAGGGCGGACTGGTGATTGTAACTTCTGACGATCCCGGCATGCACAGCTCACAGAACGAACAGGACAACCGCAACTATGCCAAATTTGCCAAATTGCCTATGCTGGAACCGGCTAATAGCGAGGAAGCCAAACAATTTGTGGGCATTGCCCTGGAGATGAGCGAGGCCTTTGATACACCGGTCATGCTACGTACCGTGACGCGCCTTTCCCACTCATCGTCCATTGTAGAGGTTTCCGAGGAGGGCCCCCCGGCACTTCAGGAAAACCATGTCTTTTATGAAAGAAACGCGTCAAAATTTGTTATGGTTCCGGCCAATGCACGTCGGCGCCATCCCGTTATTGAGGAACGTCTTAAAAAATTGGCTGAATTTGCCGAAGGTAGCCCAATTAACCGCATTGAACCGGGTGACAATCGGATCGGAATTGTTGCCTCCGGTGCCGTTTATCAGTATGCCCGGGAGGTTTTCCCGGAGGCCACTTTTCTCAAGCTGGGCATGGTTTATCCTTTACCGGAAAAACTCATCCACCAGTTTGCCTCCCAGGTAAAAACGGTAATAGTTATCGAAGAGCTTGATCCTTTCTTTGAGGAACAGATTAAGCTGAGGGGTATTCCCGCCAGGGGCAAGGAAATTTTCCCCATTACCGGGGAACTCAGCCCGGCACTAATAAGGGAGTGCGCTGCTTCTAGCGGCCTTATTCCGGCCCTGGCCGCCCGTACGGAGGCCGCTGCCGCTGCTGCTGCGGCGGCAGAATTGCCCATTCGCCCCCCCATCCTTTGCCCTGGTTGTGGGCACCGTGGCATGTTTCACGTATTCCGTGAATCGGGGGCATTGGTTCTTGGCGATATAGGCTGCTATACCCTAGGCTCTGCCCCGCCGCTTAGTGCCATGCATACCACCGGTTGCATGGGTGCCAGCATCGGTGTTGCTCATGGTGTCGCCCGGGCCGGGGTCAAGGATCGCATCATTGCCGTCATTGGGGATTCCACCTTTTTTCATTCGGGGATACACCCGCTGATCAATATACTTTACAACCAAAGCAATGTAACTGTTGTCATTGCCGATAACAGCGTAACGGCCATGACCGGCCACCAGCAGCACCCGGGTACCGGGATTACCTTGCAGCAAAAGGTCACCAAGGCCATCAATTTGGAACAGCTGGTAAAAAGCCTCGGTTTTGAGAAGGTAGATACCTGCGATCCCTACGATCTTGCCAGCCTGTCCCGGACGCTGGATGATCATCTGGAAAGCGGTAAGCCATCGGTGATTATTGCCAGGCGTCCCTGTGTTCTTTATACGAGGCAAAAAAGCACCCCGCCAAGGGTAGACGTGGAACTCTGTATCAACTGTGGAACCTGTCTGGAAATAGGTTGTTCGCCTCTCATACAAGAGGAAGATCATGTAGCTATCGATCCGGTCCTTTGTAATGGCTGCGGGCTTTGTATCCAGGTCTGTCCCTCGGGGGCCATTATCAAGGAATGATAGTTAGAAGAAAACATCAGGTTTTGATAGCGGCCCGTTACCGCGAGAATGATGAATATATATGTCGCAAACATTTTAGTTCTAGTCTGCCGTAAAAAAAGGAGGACTGAAAGAAATGGAAAAAAAAGATATCCTCATGGCTGGAGTAGGTGGCCAGGGCACCATTCTTGCCAGTAATATACTTGCGGAAGTAGGTCTAAAACTTGGATATGATGTCAAGAAATCGGAGGTACACGGCATGGCCCAGCGAGGGGGCACCGTGGAAAGCCATGTCCGCTGGGGCAGAAACGTTTATGCACCGCTTGTAGAACGGGGCCATGCCGACTATCTTTTAGGTTTCGAAATGCTGGAGGCGGCGCGGTGGCCCATCTATTTACAGGAGGGAACCGTTGTGGTGGTAAATCGCTATAAGATTCCTCCGTTGGCGGTAAACCTGGGCAGGGAAAACTATCCTTCAGAATCAGAGGTTGAGGCTTTGCTTGGCGCCGCGGGTGGCCGGGTGGTATGGGTCGATGGGACCGGCATTGCCGCTAGGCTGGGTAACCCTGCGGCTGCTGGTGTGGTTCTATTGGGTGCGTTTTCCCATATTATCGGTGGTGAGGAGGAAATCTGGCTGGAGGTTATCCGCAACCTGGTACCGGAAAAATTCCTTG
>DUNV01000122.1 GCA_012839215.1 Bacillota bacterium | reverse complement strand
AGCATAAACATCTTTTCTTTATATACTTCCATACTCATAATAACCATATCACCATAGCCATTTTTGGTAATGTAAATAGGTTCATCAGATTCCTTACACATTCGAGAAATTTCACCTGTGTTTTTCAAATCCCTAATTGGAATAATTTGTGGCATAGTTTTCAACTCCTTCTGTGGTATTATTATGCCATAATTATACCACACCAGCAATGTTTTTGCAATATACTATTCAATCTTAATCTCAATATTTATAGCCTTGTTATTGACTTCATCATTTAACATATAGGTAATCTCCTTTCTGGGGAAATAAAAAATAAATAAAAAAAAGCGGCCCAGAACCGCTAAGATTTAATTTTACGTTTTTTTGTTTCAAATTTTATTATTGCTGTGATGTACTTTATTATAAATGATGCGACATACCAATTGCATTTTATGATTGGATCACCTTTCATGATAGAATATACACTCTTAAAATTAGAGCTTTTTATAAATATCTTTTCTATGGCCTATTTCGATTATTAATATCTTAACTTCATCATCATTTATTTCTGCAATTATTCTATAATTACCTATCCTGTACCTCCAATAATCCTTTAAATTATCTATTAAAGATTTACCAAGAATTCTTGGATCGTCAGTATTTTCCAAATTTTTTGCTATCCAGTCAACGATTATTCTTTGTTGAGTCGTATTTATTTTTTTAAGCTGCCTATCTGCATTTTTATCAAATAGGATTTTATATTTCATATTAAATTTCTAACCTTTTTTTTACTTCATCAAAAGAAATATATTCTACATCATTATTCTTAAGTCTTTCTTCATAAGCTAAAATGGCTCTTAAATCAATCTCATCTTCAATCTTTTCTTCTAAAGCTTCTTTCATCAAGGTTGATAGAGGAATATTTTTAAATTCAGCATATTCCTTATAAATCCTGGCTTCCTCGCTATTCAATCTAACTGTAACTGTACTCATAAAAACATCTCCTTTCTTTAAATATATTGTACCACATTGTATTACAATATTCAATAAAAACAAAACTTGAAAGGGATGTTTTCTTTAATTGCCTTAAAGAGTGCTTTTGCTGAATACTCTGCAACCTTAATCCCTATATTTATAGCTTTATCTTTTCGCACGTTCTTGCGATAGCCCTTTCTACAAATAGCCCGGCCAAATGGCCGGGCTTGATTGTTCCCCCGCTGGCGCGAAGGAATCCTGGAGGTCCAATTTGAAAAACTAGGGCAATGGAAGACCGGACCGTTTTTTGTAGAGCAGGAAATAGAAAAACGGTGCTCCCAAAATTGCCGTAAAGATACCGACCGGAATTTCCAGGGGTTGAAAAAGTGTGCGTGCCAACACATCGCTGATAACAAGCAGCAAACCACCTAAAATTCCGGACAGGATAACCAGATAACGGTAATCATTGCCGATCATCATCCTGGCGGTATGGGGGGCAACGATACCAATAAAGCCGATCGTGCCGGCTACGCTCACCGCACTGCCGGCCAGGATGGAAGCGTTAATAATAATCAAAAGTTTCGAGATTTCAACGGAGAGACCCAGGTTCTTGCCGACCTCTTCACCCAAAAGAAAAAGGTTGACCCTGGGGCTGAGAAAAACGGCACCCAGCCCTCCAGCCAAACTATAGGGCCAGATAAGGGCAAAATAGGGCCAGCCGCGACCGATTAAACTTCCGGCCAGCCAGGTATAGGTAACGCTTAACTCATCACTATGCAAGATCATAAGTGCTGATGTAAAAGCTGATAAAAGCGCTCCCAAGGCGATCCCGGCCAGAATAATGGTTATGCCCGAACTGCGCCCCTCTCGCCTGGCGAGCCCATAAATGATCAAGCCGGCCAGCAAAGCCCCCAAAAAGGCTGCCGAAGGAAGCATTTTAATGTTTCCCGGCATGAGGGACATAACGATGACGGCCGCCAATCCGGCCCCGGAGCTCGCACCGATTATATTTGGTGACGCCAGGGGATTGCGCAATATGCCCTGCAGCAAAGCCCCGGCAACTGCCATATTAAAGCCTACCATCAACGCAATCAGTGTGCGGGGAAGCCTGACATTCCAAATAATATGCCCGATCATCTGTTCCTGGCTCTTTCCCCAAAAAACATCCAAAACAGCTTGCGGGGAAAAGGAGAGAGTTCCCTTAAAAACGCTCACGGCAAGGGCCATAAGCAAGACAAAGAGAAAAAAGACAATCAAAAAAATACGATATTTCTCTTTCAGTTGGCTGATTCGCTGCAACTTATCCTTTTGCAAGGCTGGGCTAGTCATGATTATCCTGTCCTATTAAATATTTTCCGGCATTAATAACCCGGCCATAACCTCTAAGGCGTCAATAGTTCCGATTCTTCCCGGCGATACATTATCGGGCACAATATAGATACGGCCGTTTTTTACAGCGGAAAGCCGCTGCCACATGGGATCGTTCTGGTAGATGGCCAGCAACTCCTCGGGACTGATACTCTTGCCAGGCTGCTGTGTTTTAGCGGCATCCGAAGATTTCCCCTGCTGCCCTTGATTACCGCCGCCCTTTTCCCCGCCGCCTTGACCCTGATTGCCTTCGGGAACATTGCGGAAACCGGGTTGCAAAACCAGCAGTGCATCCGGATCCTCTTGGATAACAGTTTCAATATCAAAATTGACAAACCCCGCTTTGGTTGTTTTGGCCACTTCCTCCGGAACAATGTTTTCAATACCTAATAAATAGAGTAATCTTCCCCAAAAACAGAAATCCTGTGCTGCCCTGACAGCTTGATCCCCGCCCTGGATCAATAAAGCTGTTTTAATTGGCGAAGCTAACAGTTTTTCCCTTAATTCTGTCGCCCTATCCTGGGCCTTTTTAATATGGGCAAAGGCCTCGGGCTGGCGGTTGAGAAGTTCGCCAATCAGCTCTATACTGCCGATTAGCTGATCTTCCGCCTCGTTGGGATCTATGTAGAAAACGGCTGCTCCGGTGGCTTCCAGGCTATCCAGTATTTGGCCATGATTGCGCACGTGGGCTATGATGAGATCCGGAGCCAACTGGTTAATTATTTCAATATTGGGTGAGTTTTCAAAAGAAATCTCCGGGAGATCCTCTGCTTCCGGCCGGGGGATGACATATTCGCTCACCTTCCCCACGGGGATGACCCCCAGCTCAAAGACCATCTCCGTCATAGAAGAGTTTAAAACTAACACCCGTTCCGGCTGATCAGAAATTTCCACTTTTCGCCCCAAATCATCTTCGAGCAGACGCACCTGGACCCCTCCGTCCGCCGGGCCGGAAAGATCGTTTTCATCATTAACAACGCTATGGGTTTCACCCCCGCAACCCGTTGCCAGCACACATAAACCAAGAATTAGGAAAACAATTGATAACAGTTTCTTTGTGGTCATTTCATCTATTCCTCCTGATAAAGCTTCTTAATTTCGATCCAGTGTTCCGGCTCGCCTTCTTCATCCGCAATCAGGCGATAGCACATAATCCCTGTCTTCCTAACTAATTTTTCCAGCGCCGCCCCCTTAAGAAAAGATCCCTCCCCTTCCTTTTCTAACCTTTTGCGCCCCCTGCCCTGCAGACGCCGGCGCATAGTTGGCGGAGTATAACGGCCCAAACCCCCGCCAACAAAGGCTGTTCCACCGGGTTTTAGGATCCTGTATATTTCCTGCAGCCCCTTAATTTGATCACTCCAAAACCAAAGCGAACCACGGCTGATTACCAGCTCGGCAAAATTATCATCAAAAGGAAGACTGGCAACATCCGCATGGGTAAAATGGACAACGTTGCCAAGCCCGTTTACCCGAACATTTTCCCTGGCCTTTTGCAAAGTTTCTGCATCTGAATCCAGGAAATACATTTCCAGCAAAGTAATTTTTGCCAGTTCTATCCCCAGATATCCGGGACCTGTTCCAATATCAACGCATTTCCCTGCAGTGATCTGATAATCATCCACAATTTGTTGTGCAATGAGTGGGTAAACCGGCAATAAGTGATTGTAGGCTGATTTGCTCATAAGCTGCTGCACCTCCAGCGCAAAAATTTATGGCCACTTTTTTTTATTAAGAAATTTTTTCCGGTAATACAATCGGCCGGCCATAATCGCCCAAGGTGCAAACGCTGGCCGTCACATCATACACTTTTTTTAAAAGATGGCTGGTAACGATCTTTTGGGGCTGTCCCTGAGCGCTGATGCAACCTTCTTTGAGGACAACAAAGTTATCAGCAACAGCCATGGCCTGATTGAGATCATGCAACACCAGAATTATGGTTTTTTTGTACTGCTGGCGGATCCGCCGAATAATATCCAAAAGGTACCACTGATATTTTAGATCGAGGAAGGTAATGGGTTCATCGAGCAGGACAATTTTCGTGTCCTGTGCAAGGATCATGGCAATCCATGCTCTTTGGCACTCACCTCCGGAGATTTTATCCAAGGGGCGGTGTTGAATAGATAATAAATCCATATAATCTATGGCCCATTCAATTTTATAGCGATCCCTGCTTTTCAAAGACCAGCCAAAACGTTGGTAAGGACTTCTGCCCATGGAAACCAGTTCGTAAACGGTAATATGCTGCACCGCTTCCAGGTTTTGCGGCAAAAAAGCAATATGGCGTGCAATCCACTTGCGTCTCTTCTGGGAAATATCCTCGCCTCCAAGCAGGACTTGGCCGCTGTCTGGACGCAAAAAACCATTCAGGCAGCGCAGCAGGGTTGATTTACCTGAGCCGTTAGGCCCCACCAGGGCTAATATCTCGCCTTCCTCTACAAGAATATTGATATCATGCAAAATCTGCCGGCTGTTAAAAGAAAAATTCAAATTTTTAATCTGCAACAACGCCCTTGCACCACCCTATATTTTAGATCCCCTGATAAGATCCAGATATTGCTCCCAGCCCTCCCAGCGCAGACTGAAATGATGATCGGCCAGGATTTGCGGGATGGGGGCATCGCTGGCAGCAGGGACAAAAGTCTGCAGCGCCAGATAGTCCTGGACCTGCCTGGACATGAGAAAATCCCCTATATCCAGCAATTTTGGGGAGGCGTTTTTGTTCCAGACCATGACCTGTGGCATACAAAAAAGGCCGTCGCGGGGCCAGACCAAGCGGGTATTTTTATGGCGGGAAATCCGTGCAAAGGCTATGTTGGTAATCCCCAGCGGGAAACGTCCTTCATCCACAGCATTGACCACATCGATAGGGGCCCCCAGGCATACCGTGCTCCTTTCAAAATCGGCAAACCTTTCCCCGTGATGCGCCTGCATAAAAGTGCGGATGATCTTCGATACCATGCGGTAATCATCGGGCATCAAAATTTGTTTTTCCCAGCGCTCCTCCAGCAGATCCCCCCATACCTTGGGGAGCTCGTCCTCACGAAGAAGGTTTATGTTATAAAACATGGCAAAGGGAATAACCACAAAGGTATGAAAAAATCCCCCGGGATCATAAAAACCGGCCTTTTGCAGTTCAGGACGCAAGGGCCAGCGCCCAGGCAGAGAAAGAAAATGTTCTTCCAAATAACCGGCAGGCAGTTCAGCAAAATCATTAACATGGCCAACGATCAACTCCGGCAGATCCCCGTCTTCTATGTACTGTTCCAGCAAACCCTTTTCTTCCGGCCGGTGGGGCTGGGTTTCCAGTTCTACCCTGGTGCCCATTTCTTTTTCCATCCCCCGGCAATATCCTGTGAGCATTTCCTCCAGAGTTCTGCTGATATTCAATGGGCAATGCACTAAAATTTTGGCCATAAGGCAACTCCTTCCTTATTCGATCCTGCAACTCCAACACTTTTCCCGTACCTTAATTTTTCCCTTAAGGATACAAATTCCTTATCAATTTCTATGAGGTTTTCCAGTATTTGCTTCTCCTCCGGCGCAGTTTTAAAAACTTTATGCATACCCCCGTTTTTCATCACCACCCTTTCCCCGGCCATTAAAATTAAGGTGGGATCGTGTGAAACAACCAAGACAATTTTGCCCCGGCCCGTCAAAATATGCAGAGCCTCCAGGCGATTTATGCCAGCATTTTCAATCTCGTCAATTAAAACAACCGGGGAGTTGCTGATCAAAGCTACATCGGCAACCATTAAAGCCCGGGACTGGCCGCCACTGAGCCGGGTCAGGTTCATCTGCAGAGAGATTGGCTCCCCGGAGAGGCGGTTGGCAATAGAAAGCACATCCTTAATTGTTTTGGCAGGATCATCAATAGCCCGCACCTGAGCATGCATTAAAAGAAAATCTTCAATGGACATATCAATAACAAAGTGCATGTTTTGTGATACCTGGGCCACCATATAGCGCAAGGAACTTTTATGTCTATCCTTATCAACAGGTTGGCCGTTTACTAAAATGCTTCTGCCGGTCAGCGTTTCCTCCTCTGCATATTGTTCCACATCAGCAATCAGTTGAGTTTTACCCGAGCCTGTGGGACCCACCACAGAGAGCACCTGGCCCGCCTGGATATCCAGCCGCCTGACCTTTTCCGCCGCTCCATCTTTATCGCTGCCTCCAAGAATGGTTATTTTTTTCAGCATCATTCCATTCTCCCAAAATCAACTTTTTTAACATTCCCCATCTGATAACTCTTCCCGACGATTGTTTCTCCGGCGCAATAGGAACAGATAGCCGCCGGCATAGGATATTTTAGCTCCTTGCCACTAATTTCCGTTGGAAGAGCAGAGTTAAGTATTTCGTTTTTCAACGATAGCGAACCCTGGCCCGTCAGGCCGTTCAGATCCAGAATCCGGGCGCCGGGATTCACCTCGCTTACCTTGAAACGAAATACCTCCCGTTCTGCTTGGGAGACCATATCGCCCTTAGTAATAACGATAACATCGGCTGTACTAAGCATTGGCCCTACTTTTCTGGGGGTATCAATACCGATTAAATTATCAATGACACAAACAGATAAACAGGTATGTACGGCCGGTGCACAGCGATGGCACAAACCGGCAGTTTCCAGCACCAATAGATCTGCTTTTTGCTCTTTTGCCCAGCGTTCAATCTCTTCCAGGTTGGCCACGTAAAAATGATCCGGGCAAATATAATCCGCAAGACCGACAGCCACCGCTACGCCCAGGCGCCGGTAACGCACATCATCGGAGGTTTCCAGGCAATCAATTTTGCAGACAGCCACAGAGAGGCCCTCATTTAAAAGATGGCTGATGGTATGGATCATCACCGATGTTTTACCCGATGATGGTGTACCAGCCACAATAACAAAGCGCATTGCAACAACTACCTCCTTCGACTGCAGGCATTATCCTCAAATGAGTATTATCCTTGAATGAGTATAATACATACAGGAAAAATAATCAAGCCCGACTTACAAAAGTCGGGCTTGCTACTTAAATTATGATTTAATTGATCAAAAACCTCAACCTAAAAAGTAAAATCTGTGTTATCCAATACTTTTTGGGCGGCATCATTGACTGCTTTTTCTATTTCACTGTAGAGGGCCAGAAAGCGCCTGCCCCTGTCTGTCAGGGAGGATCCCTTGGGTCCTTTGCGCTCTATAAGAGGAAAACCCAACTGGCTCTCCACAGCCCCCAAGACTTTCCAGGCCTTGCTGTAAGCCATACCCATCGCCTTGGCGGACTGATTTAGAGAACCGGTTTTTTCGATTCCCCTCAGCAGCCGGGCAGGCCCGGGGCCAAAGGCCGTTTTTTGATCGTCACCGCTGCGCAATAAGCGTACTCTTATAAAGCATTTCATGGGCTTATCCATACGGAAAGCATATAGCAATAACCTTATTTTGTCAATTAGCCAGGTTTGTTCCCACTGTATCACCAGTGGAAAATATTTTCTTGATTTGCAGGAAAATTTAAACTAGTCGTGGAAATAGTAATTCCATAGATTCTCCCCAACAAAATTATAATGGTTTATTTTATGCAAAATACATGGAAAGGAGATTCGGAATTATGAATGTGGATCTGCGCAGCTATCTAAACAAATTGCGGGAAAAAGGGGAACTACTAGAAATCGGGGAAGAAATAAATTTGCGCTACGAAATGACGGCAATCTTTAGGGAGGTATCCGGGGAACAGGGGGGCCCGGCCATTCTTTTCAAAAATATCCACAGCCATCCCCAAAAAAGCGTTGCCGGCAACCTATTGGCCAGCCGCAGGAAAATGGCCCTGGCACTGGGCTGCGACGTTGATGAACTCCGGGATACCTATCTTAAAAAACGTTTTAATTCATTCGATCCGGTCCTTTGGGAGGGCCCGGCACCTGTACAGGAAAATGTGATCGATCGTAAGCCCGATCTTCTTTCCTTAATACCGGCTCCCCTTTTCCATCAGGGCGATTCCGGCCACTACCTGACGGCGGGGGCTCTCATTTCCCGCGACCACTTAACAGGCGAGCAAAATATCGGGATTCACAGAATGCAGCTACTGGACAAAAACCTGATGACCGTCTTTCTTTCTAATCCCCCCCTATCAGAATATCACAGGGAGGCGGAAAGAGAAGGTAGATCACTGCCGGTTGCTGTAGCCCTCGGGCTTCACCCGGCTGAAATGATGGCAGCCGCAGTACCCCTAAAAAAAGGAATGAAAAGCAAAATGCACCTGGCCGGAGGGCTGGCCGGGCGCCCACTGCCCCTGGTAAAAGCTAAAACGGTGGACATCCTCGTTCCCGCCCTGGCAGAGATCGTTCTGGAAGGAGAACTGTTGCCTAATGTAAGAAAACCGGATGGCCCCTTTGGCGAGAGCAGCGGCTATTATTTTCATGCCGAAAGCCCGGTAATAGAAGTCAAAACGGTAACCTTCCGCAACGAACCCATCCTTTCGCTGATACCCCCCTGGGGAATCGACACCGAAACTATTATCTCCACCTTCAGCGGGGCAGAACTATGGCAAGAGCTCAGCAGGCTCATTCCGGGAGTATTGGATGTGGCCTTTTTGCCCGGCGCCCTGACCTTCCAGGGTGTTGTTAAGGTAGCAGAGACACTCTCCATGCAGGAAATACGCCGCCTGATTCACTTGGCACTAAATCTGGATCAACGTCTAAAACATGTCATCATCGTCGATGAGGATGTAGATATTTACAATCCCCGGGAGGTTCTATGGGCACTGGCAACCCGTTTTCAGGGTTCCCGTGACCTCGTCAGCCTTGAGGGGATGAAGGGTTACGTCATCGATCCCTCCACTGAAAATGGTGAAGGAACAAAAATGGGCTTTGATGCCACCGCCCGGCCGGAGGGACCCTATAGCGATCGCTTTAGAAAAGTGGCCTTGCCCCAGGAGGCACTTTTAAAAGCACAGGCAATTATCGAAAAGGCAAGGCATCACCATTAGGCGGTGTTATAGTTTTTCTACATGAAAGACTGTGCCGTCTAGTGTGGGGTTTCCTTCGGGATATGGGTTACAGGGCAATAAGGAAATTTTTCTGTTGACATCCTTCTTTTGCCCTGTTAAAATGAATAAAAATAACTGAGGCCTTTAACCCAGTCCGGAGAGGCTGGAAAGGAGTTACAATTATAAGTCTGTCTTTTTCTAGGTGGCTTCTAACCTCCTGCCCTTCCGGGCAGGAGGTTTTTAATTTGCTCACCTTGCATGCAAAGTTAATCCATTTTTATCAGCGTATCAGGAATTTGCAGTAAGGAAAGACATTTGGAACAAAGGAGGCATCATGCATGGAGGCCAGACTTGTTCTCGAGGATGGTTCCCTGTTCAAGGGTTTTTCCCGGGGGGCCCGGGGGGAAATGTGGGGCGAGGTTGTCTTTAACACCAGCATGACAGGCTATCAGGAAATTCTAACTGACCCCTCATGTTGTGGTCAGATAGTCATCATGACCTTTCCCCTCATTGGCAACTATGGTATCAATGATGAGGACTATGAATCGAGGCGTCCCTTTTTGAGGGGTTTTGTGGCCCGGGAGCTTTGCACGACACCAAACAACTGGCGCCAGGTCATGAACATCGGTGAATACCTGAAGGAAAATAATATTGTTGCCCTGGATGGAATCGACACGAGGGCCCTTGCCAGGCACCTGCGGGAAAATGGTACCATGAGGGGAATTATTACCACAGAAAGAACCCCACTACCAACACTGCTGGAAAGGGTGCATAAGACAAGCGCCATTTGCGAAACGGTCTTTACCCCCGAAGTTACCACCCAAGAACCGTACACTTGGGAAAACGGGGGCCCGCATATCGTCATCCTCGATCTGGGGCTAAAGCTTTCCATTGCCCGTTCCTTCCATAACATGGGCTGCCGCGTCACCGTCGTACCCGCTTTTTATTCAGCTGGAAATATTATGGATCTTGGGCCTGCCGGAATCGTTCTTTCCAATGGCCCGGGAAACCCGGAAAAAATTTCCGGTGTTATTCAAACAGCAGGCGAACTCATTGGTACGGTTCCCATGATGGGTATCTGCCTGGGCCACCAGATTATTGCCTTGGCCCTCGGTGCGAAAACATATAAATTAAAATTTGGACATAGGGGAACCAATCATCCTGTCAAAGATCTTATCAATAATAGGGTTTACATTACCACCCAGAATCATGGTTATGCTGTAGAGG
Source organism: Bacillota bacterium (assembly GCA_012839215.1). GTDB lineage: Bacteria > Bacillota > Dethiobacteria > DTU022 > UBA8154 > DUNV01. The sequence continues at coordinate 14,345 of DUNV01000122.1, read as the reverse complement.
AAAACAGTCTTCCCGCCGGATTTAAGGTTATCCAGCGCAACCTTAATGACAGTACGGTTGAAGGATTGTTGGAAACGGATAAAAAGATTATCACTGTTCAGTACCATCCCGAAACCTGCTCGGATCCCCCCGATTCCGGGCATCTTTTTTACCGTTTTCTAAAAGAAATAGATTCCAAATAGACGTTGGTGAACTGCAAACAAGAAAAAGGAGGCATTTTTTATGCCTGCAAATCCCCAGATCAAAAAAGTATTAGTGATCGGATCCGGTCCCATTGTGATAGGCCAGGCCGCCGAATTTGATTATGCTGGCTCCCAGGCCTGCCGCTCCCTTGAAGAAGAGGGAATAGAGGTCGTTCTTGTCAATAACAATCCTGCTACCATCATGACCGATATAAATATGGCACCCCATGTCTACCTGGAACCATTGACCGCAGAATTTGTGACCCGCATCCTGGAAAAGGAGCGCCCGGACGCCCTCCTTCCATCCATGGGTGGGCAAATAGCACTCAATATTGCCAAGGAAATTGCCTCTATGGGGGTTCTTGAACGCCTTGGCGTGAAACTAATCGGCACCTCCCTGGAAACAATAGAAAGGGCAGAAAACCGGGAAAGATTCAAACAAATGCTCGAGGAAATCGGGGAACCCTCTCCTCCCAGCGGCATCGTTTCCAAGGTTGAGGATGCACTGACACTGGCTGAAGAAATAGGCTACCCGGTCATCGTCAGGCCAGCCTTTACCATGGGGGGCACAGGGGGTGGGATGGCAAAGGATGCCCAGGACCTAAGCGAGATAGCTCGCCGGGGTCTCAATAATAGCCCCATTCACCAGATCCTGGTGGAAAAAAGCGTCGTTGGATGGAAGGAAATCGAATTCGAAGTAATGAGGGACAGTACAGATAACTGCATTGCTATCTGTAGCATGGAAAACATTGATCCCATGGGAATTCATACCGGGGTCAGCATCGTCGTGGCACCGGCCCTGACCCTAACCGATAAGGAATTCCAGATGCTGCGCAACGCCTCGCTGAAAATTATCCGCACACTCAAATTGGAGGGAGGCTGCAATGTCCAGTTGGCCATGGACAAGGCCAGTTTTCAATACTACGTCATCGAAGTAAACCCCAGGGTCAGCCGCTCCAGTGCCCTGGCCTCCAAGGCCACCGGTTATCCCATCGCCAAGGTAGCCAGTAAAATTGCCATTGGCCTTACGCTTGATGAAATAAAAAATACTGTCACCGGTAAAACATCTGCTTGTTTTGAACCCGCCCTCGACTATTGTGTGATCAAGTTTCCCCGCTGGCCCTTCGATAAATTTGCCACGGCGGATCGTCTACTGGGAACCCAGATGAAGGCTACCGGGGAAATCATGTCCCTGGGGCGTAACTTTCAGGAGGCACTGCTCAAGGCTGTGCGATCCCTGGAAATAGATACATTACACCTCGGACTCCCTGAGCTGAAAAATTATTCCGACAACGAGCTTCGCTATGAGCTTTCCCATGCCACAGATATACGCCTTTTTGCCGTCGCCGAAGCTTTCCGTCGTGATTTTTCCATTGAGGAGGTTCACCGCCTCTGTCTCATCGACAATTTCTTTCTTTATAAGATAGAACAGCTCATCCTTCTGGAAAGGGAATTGCTAGCAGCTGGTAAAGACGCATTGACAGAAGAACTCCTCTTTAAGGCCAAATATTATGGTTTTGCCGATCATACGCTCGCCCAAATCTTACAAATGGAAGAAAACGAGATCCGCAGATTACGTCAAAAACACCGTATTGCACCGGTATATAAAATGGTGGATACGTGTGCGGCAGAATTTGATGCGGTAACCCCCTATTATTACTCCAGCTATGATCAGGAAAATGAAATCCTTCCCTCAAAAAACAGGAAGATCGTTGTCCTAGGCTCCGGGCCAATCCGCATCGGGCAGGGGGTAGAGTTCGATTATTGTTCTGTCCATGCTTCCTGGGCCCTAAGAGATGAAGGGATAGAATCCATTATCATCAACAACAACCCTGAGACTGTCAGCACCGATTTCGATACGTCCGATCGCCTTTACTTTGAGCCTCTGGTCACCGAAGATGTCCTTAACATCATGGAAATGGAAAACCCTGAGGGGGCCGTTGTGCAATTCGGCGGCCAGACAGCTATCAATCTGGCCGAGTCCCTGGTCCAAAGTGGTGTTAAGATTATTGGCACCGCCCTGGAGGATATTGATGCTGCCGAAAATCGTGAGCGTTTCGACGCCCTTTTGGAAAAGCTGCAAATTCCCCGGCCCGTTGGCGGGACAGCCTTTTCCACCATCGAGGCCGAAAAAGTGGCCGGACGCATTGGTTTTCCTGTGCTCGTGCGGCCCTCTTATGTCCTTGGCGGCAGGGCCATGGAAATCGTCTATAATATCCGGGATCTGCGTGAGTATATGGCTACTGCTGTCAAGGTGTCTCCCAATCATCCCGTTCTGATCGACAAATACCTGCGGGGTATCGAACTGGAGGTTGACGGGATCGCCGATGGAGATGAATGCCTTATCCCCGGAATCATGGAACATGTAGAAAAAGCCGGCATCCATTCCGGCGACAGTATTGCCGTTTACCCACCTATTCATGCCCCCCGGGAACTGCAAAACAAAATTGTTTCCTACACCCAGCAGCTGGCCAAAGCACTAAAGATAAAGGGAGCGCTCAATATTCAGTATGTTCACCATGAGGATTGCCTCTATGTTATAGAAGTCAATCCCAGATCGAGCCGGACCATTCCCTTCCTCAGCAAGGTAACGGGGATTCCCATGATCAATCTTGCCACACGCATTTCCCTGGGGAAGACCCTGGCGGAACTGGGCTACAGGGGAGGCCTCTACAAAACTCCAGACTATATCGGCGTCAAGGCCCCCGTTTTTTCCTTTGCCAAGCTTTTCAAGTTGGAAACATCGCTGGGCCCGGAGATGAAGTCCACCGGTGAAGTAATGGGAATCAATAAGCATATTTCCCAAAGTCTTTATAAGGCCCTACTGTCTTCGGGCCAGGATCTTCCTCCCAGCGGCAATGTTCTCGTCACCGTTGCTGATAAAGATAAAGAAGAAGCCCTTCCATTACTGAAAAAGCTTCTTCACCTTGATTTTCAATTATTTGCAACTAGGGGAACAGCCCTTTTTCTCGAGGAAAACGGGCTTTCAGTCAAGAGGATCAATAAAATTCGAGAGGGCTCCCCCCATGTTATTGATTTAATCAATTCGGGGAAAATCGGCTTTGTCGTCAATACCCTGACCAAAGGGAAAATGCCCAGTACCGATGGGTTCCGCATTCGCCGGGCAGCTGTAGAAAACGATATTCCCTGTTTTACCTCCCTGGATACTGCGCTGGCAGCCGGGGAAATTCTTATCCGCCTTAAGGGCGGCGATGATAGTACGGAAGTTTACTCTATTCAGGAATACCTGCAACAGTCTTCGCTGCACCCGGATTTGCGGCAGAGTTCCCCCCAGTAGTAATCCACGTTTTCCCTAGCCTGCTCAACCTCCCTTGGTCCCAGGGAAGAAAAACGTTTTTGCAGGCCGAAATAGTTCTCCAGGGGCAGGTGGACGCTGGGGTGGTATGTCAGACGGTAGCGTTTCCCATCCTCGATTTCAAAAAGGGGGAAAATGCGTGTCAGCACCGCCAGACGGGAAAGAGTAACGGTTTTTTCCACCGGGCTTCCCCATCCCTGGGGGCAGGGGGCAAGGATATGAAGGAAACGAAAACCCTTCAGATCTATGGCGCGGTTAACCTTGCTAATAAGATCCTGGGGAAAAGCAATCGTCGCTGTAGCGGCATAAGGGATCTGATGTGCCGCCATAATAGCCATAATATCTTTTTTGGGGTTTGGTTTAATACGGGGGGCCGGTGTAGTCGTTGAGGCAGAACCATAAGGAGTTGCCGAACTTTTTTGCATCCCCGTGTTCATATAAGCCTCATTGTCATAACACACAAAAAGGATATCCTCGTTGCGTTCCGCCGCCCCCGATAGCCCCTGCAGGCCGATATCAAAGGTGCCGCCGTCACCGGCCAAAATCACCACCTGTGTATCTTGATCCCCCACGGCCAGCAGTCCTTTTTTAATTCCGCTGCCCACTGCTGCCGCCGCCGGAAAGGGACAATGCAAAACAACGGTTTCTAAACAACGTAGGGGGTTGACTCCCGAAATAATGCTCCAACAAGAGGCTGGTATAACGATCACCGCTCTATCTTTCAGGGCTTTCATCATCAGGCGCACGGTCAGCGCCGCCCCACACCCCGGGCAGGCATTATGACCACTGAGCATAAACTCGTCCTGTTCAATTTTCCCCACCAGTGTCTCCTCAAATACAGTATTTCCCACTAAAGATCCACCCCCCAGATAATTTTTTCATCCCCATCCTTTTGCTCTGCTACTTTTGCCATTCCCCTTTGCAAAAGCTCCAGCGTCAGATCGATTCCCCCGGCAAGATTTAGTTCGAAAATCTTCCCCCGGAAGGCAGTACCCTGCAAAAGCGCCCTAATTTCCTGGGCAAAAATACCTCCCATCCCCCTGGAAAGGTTCCGATCGATGATAATCAGCTTTTCTATATTTTCCCGGCTAAAGGCTGTGATAATTTCCTTTTCCGGCAGGGGCCTAAAGAGTTTTAACTGCAAGTACCCAAATACTTCTTCCCCATCCAATAATGGGAGAAAACTTTCTACCGTTTGGGCAATAGCTCCGGTGGCTACAAAAACAGTTTTGGCCTCCTCTAAACCCGTTTCCTTTAGCAGAAAATAATCCCTCCCAAAAATCCGGGAGAACGAACGGCCTATTTTCTTGAGGGCATCCGGCACTTGCAGCATGGCACGATGTCCGGCCTGAACGACGCGGGCCAGATAACGGTAATCAGTTACCGATTGGATAGTTTCCGGCCGGGAGGGGTGAAATAGTGCCTCCTGTGGAGGCGGGCTTAAAAATTGATCGACCTCTTCCTGATTGGGAAAATCCACTACCTCGTAGGTATGTGAGAGGGTAAAACCATCATAGACGACCATGCAAGGAGTTCTGGCCTCCTCCGCCAGGCGAAAGGCCAGGATGACGGTATCCATAATTTCTTGAACATTGCTGCAGTAGAGCTGAATCCATCCGGTGTCTCTTTGTGAAAGGCTATCCCCCTGATCCGGCTCCAGGCTCCAGGGAGCCCCCAGGGCCCGGTTGACATTGACCAGAACGATGGGCAGCCTGGCCCCACTGGCCCAATGCAGCAGCTCATGCATATAGGCCAACCCCTGGCTTGACGTCGCCGTAAAGGTGCGTGCCCCTGCGTAGGCTGCACCAACGACATAAGACAGGGCAGAGTATTCCGATTCCACGCTAATATATTCACCAGGAAAATTTCCTGTTGCCCACATCTCGGCAATATTTTCCACCAGGGAAGTTTGGGGCGTAATAGGGTAAGCACATACTACCTGTGCCTTGCACAGCTTTACCGCCAAGGCAGCAGCCTCATTTCCATTCATCAGTTTAGTTACCAGGATCATCCACCTCCTCCATCGAGAGAACACCAGTCGGACACTCCGCCACACAGATTCCGCATCCCTTGCAGTAATCAAGGTTAAACTCCGGTATCCCGCCTAGATACTTCACGGCAAGATCGGGGCAAAAAGCCCAACAAACACCGCAGCTCCGGCAGGTTCCACAGCCAAAACAACGATCTGCTTCCTCCTGTGGGTGCATTAGTACCCTATGCTGTGAATAAAGGTAAGGATTGAGGGAAGTAAAAGAAACCGGCTCGGCTTTGTTCATCGTGGCCGGCGCGGCAGGCAGCTGCAAATCAAAATCCCTGGGCCAAAGGGCCTGGGCCAGCTTTAAAGCTGCCAGGCGGCCACTAAAAATGGCTGAGGCCAGGTTGGAAGGCCCCGTCAGCGCGTCTCCGGCAGCCAGCAAAAAGCAGCCCTTATCCCGGAAAGAAACCATATCCCCCCCTGCCACTTCCGGCAGGGATATCAGCCCCGGCAGATTGCTTTGCTGCCCTGTGGCTCCAATCACCATTTGGCACTTAATTACCAATTCCGTGCCGGGGATACGTCTGATTTTCCCCCCCCGCTGGGTTGGTTGCACCTTAGATAAAGATACTTTCTCAATAGCCCCGCTACCGTGGATCCTGTCAAGAATCATATTAAAAAGAAATTTTACTCCGGCATCCCTTGCCGCCTTGACTTCTTCCGGGTGTGCCGGCATGACTTCTTCTGAGCGACGATAGATAAGAAAAACATCTTTTGCTCCGCCCCGTGCAGCAGCTGATGCTGCATCAACTGCCGCATTCCCCCCACCGATGACAACAACCGTACCTGCGGGAACAGAACGATGCCCAAAATTGATTCCCTTTAGAAAGCTGAGGGCCCCGGTAACGTCCGCATGATCATCACCAGGCACACCAAGGCTGCTTTCCCGGCTGGCACCAACAGCCAGCAAAATTGCATCATATTGCTGCGCGAGATCGTTTAGAAGGCCCCCGTTCACCCCTGTCCCGCACCTGATGGCGATCCCCTCGCCCTGCAAAATTTCCAGTTCCCTATCTAGTATTTCCCGGGGCAGCCGGCAGTCGGGAATGCCCGTAGCCAGCAGTCCTCCAGCAACGGGCTCACTTTCTAATATGGTTACCTCCGCGCCCATACGGTTTAGATAATAGGCACAGCTAAGCCCGGAGGGCCCGGACCCAATCACAACTACCCGGGGAGATACACCATTTTCACCGGCTGATTTTTTTCCTGTGCCATCTTCCCTGGTCCCGGGCAACCGGTAATTTTTGTGCCGCCACTGACCCAATGCTTTTTCAATATCGCGGATGGCCACTGCCTCATCCCATTTTTCCCTGTTGCAACCACTGCGGCAAAACTGATAACATGCATATCCTGTCAATGCCGGAAAGGGATTAAACTGCTCCATCAACTTCCAGGCTCCCTCCCAATCGCCCCCCGCCACTTTTTCCATCCACAAGGGTATAGCACTTTCCAGTGGGCAAAGTGCCCGGCAGGGAGCCAGATTTTCCCGGAGCACCGGAGTCAAAAATCTCCATAGCCCGGTTTTGTTGGCCGGCGTGGGAACAAATTCGATGGTCGGGGAAAGAGGAAACATGTTTTTATAATTTGTTAGCTTCATCCTAAGACCTTACCTCCTTCACCTCCAGGAATCCGCGCCTGGCAACAGAGATATTTTTTTCCCATTGGGGTATTTTCCTTTCAAGGCATTCCTCAAGAATATGAAATGGCGCTATTTCAAGAATTTTTACCAGGGCACCCAGCATGACACTGCTGACGAGGGGCATCCCGGAAGAAATAAGGCCGGCCCCGGCAGCAATCCTGGAAGCATCAATACTATGTACCTTACAGTTCGATAATTCTTTGGACCAAAGGCCCAGATCACTATTGGCATTCACTAGGATAACCCCTCCCTCCTTGAGACCTTCCCGAAACGTCTCCCAGGGAAGTTCCGGATCGAAAACTACGATGTAGTCGGGGTTATAAATTCGGCTGCGGGGCATAAGGAAAGAGCTGCTATAACGCAAAAAGGCCATCACCGGGGCACCCCTTCTTTCTGCCCCGAAGAAAGGAAACGCCTGGGGATAATAGCCCATACGGAAGGCTACTTCAGCCGCCAATGTTGCGGAAAGAACAGCCCCCTGCCCTCCCCGCCCATGAAAACGAATCTCCCTCAGGTCTTTGCTAAACATAAAAGACCTCCTCCCAAAAACCCTAAATATTCCGGGTTCATTTGCCAATTATTATAACATAAAAAGTAAAACGGGAAGGAAAAATATCCCCTAATCTATTATCCCGTCTTTTAAGAACATGGATAAACATGGATGGAATTACATGCTTTCCTAAAAGCATGTAAAAGGTTCACCAAATCCATTGCAAATCTTCCCGGATGGTGGTATCATATCCGAGGGTTGGACGGCTCGACAGGTGAAATAATTCACATTTGAAACAATTGGTTTTATATTTAGATTTGAATGGTCAATCGCATAGTAGGTGAAAAAGTTCACATTTAAAACAATTTGCTATATATTTAGATTTAATATTAAATACGAAACGGGTGAGAAAAATTGGATTTGGGACAGCTCGGGTTACGGGAAAAATTAATTGAAGAGCTATATGCCAAGGAACTCTTCAATATTAATCTTTTCGGTTGGAAGATTCCCGTTGCAGATACCGTCGTGGTCATGTGGATTATTATGGCTTTTCTAATCATTACTGCTTTTCTGCTCACCCGGCAAATGAAACCTGTTCCCAGGGGAAAGCAAAACTTGGTCGAGGTAATCGTCGGTTTTTTTAATTCCTTTTCCCGGGATGTTGTCGGGCACCACTGGCGTGTCTTTGCACCCTATGTGGGAACTGTTGCCCTTTTCCTGGCCTTTGCCAACACGATATCCCTTTTCAATTTTATACCGGGAGGGGATTATCTTTACAAGGTAACGGGGCTAAACTTTTTTCAGCATATCCCGGATAATTTCCTAAAGCCCCCAACACGTAACATCAATATTCCGGCCTCACTGGCCGTACTGACCATGGGCGTATGCATTTTCGAGGGCATCGCCATTAAGAAGCCGAAAAATTGGTTGCGTTCTTTCTTTGAACCATCTCCTATTGTTTTTCCTTTTAAGGTGTTTGATTATTTTATCAGACCCGCTTCCCTGACCTTGCGGTTGTTTGGCAATATACTTGGGGCTTTTATCGTCATGGAGCTGCTCTACCTAACCTTGCCAGCTCTGCTCCCCGCTCCGCTTAGTATTTATTTTGATATTTTTGATGGTTTTCTCCAGGCATATATTTTTGTTTTTCTCAGTTTATTTTATATGGCAGAAGCCGTTGAATAGGAGGTGAAAACGTGTCCACAGGAGGGGTCATAGCAATTGCCGCAGCACTTTATGCCTTTGTAGGGGCTTTTGTGGGAATTGGCATAGGTTTCGCCACGGGAAAAGCTGCTGAAGCCACGGCCAGACAGCCGGAGGCGGCTGATAAAATCAGAAACGTGACCTTGCTGGGTTGCGCTCTGGCTGAGGCTGCAGCCATTTATGGTTTTGTTATAGCACTCGTTCTACTTCTCATTTATAAGGTATAGTTTGTTTGATTTAACGGAATATAGTATAAAGCGGGTGGATATAAAGAATGTTTGATTTTGGGCCAAGTTTTCTTTGGGTAATTGTTAACCTGCTAGTTTTATATTTCATTTTGAAAATAATTCTTTTTAAACCCGTGACAGAATTCATGGAAAATCGATCGATCTCTATTGAAAAAGACTTGGAAAATGCCTCCAAATCCAAGGCGGAAGCTGAACAGCTCAGGCAGGAAAGAATGCAAAAACTGCTTTCCCTTGAGGATGAAACAGAACAAATCCTTAGGGAGGCACACCTAAAAGCGCAAAAAGAATACGAAGAAATTATCAATGCCGCTTATGAAAGAGCTGAGTCCCTTATGGCCAAAGCTGAGGAAAATATTGCTGCCCAACGTGAGGAAATGTATAAAAATCTGCGGAACGAAATCGTCAGCCTGGCCCTAAGCAGCGCCTCCAAGGTAATTGAGGCCAATATGGACAACAAAGCAAACAGGGCTCTCGTGGACAAATTCATTAAAGAGGAAGGTGCGGCCTAATGTCCCTCGTGGAAAGAAGATATGCCGCTTCCTTGCTCGAACTTGCCGAAGACAGGGACCTGTATGAACCATTCTATAGGGAACTTAAAATGGCGTCCAATATTATTCATAAAAACGAGAGGCTGGAGTCCTTTCTCCTAGACCTGCAGGTCGATTCCTCCAAAAAAAAGAAGGTCATATTTGCAGTATTCAATGGTAATATTATGCAGGAACTAATCAACTTTTTAAACGTTCTCATCGATAAAAACAGGTTTGAATATTTGGACCCGATCATTGAAGAGTTCCGCATCATGGCTGACCAAAAACAGAACATTTTAAACGTTACAGTAGTGAGTGCATTTCCTATCGACGAACTACAGTTACAGGAAATAAAAAGAAAATGCAAAAACAAATATATGGCCTCTAAAGTAAGGGTACACCTGCAGGAAGATAAAAGCCTGCTTGGTGGTATTAAGCTAAAAATAGGTGACACGATGATAGATGGTACAGTGAAAAGCCGCCTTGAAGAATTAAGAAAAACATTATTACAGTAAGGGTGGGAATCATGATACACTTAAAACCGGAGGAGATAAGCTCCATTATCAGGCAGCAAATAGAGGGGTATGAAATTACTGCTAAATCAGAGGAAATTGGCCATGTCTTGCAGGTCGGTGATGGAATAGCCCGTATCTATGGCCTAAAAGACTGCATGTACAATGAACTCCTGCTCTTCGAGAACGGCGTTTCCGGCATGGCCATGAACCTGGAGGAAGACAGTATTGGCTGCGTGTTGCTGGGGACCGATGAGGGTATTTCTGAAGGAAGTGAGGTAAAAAGAACCTACCAAACGGCCAGCGTCCCTGTTGGGGAAGTGCTCATCGGCAGGGTTGTCAACCCGCTGGGAGAACCCCTGGATGGCCGGGGGGAAATAAGAACCAACAAGAGAAGGCCGGTAGAATTTCTGGCCCCCGGCGTTATTGATAGAAAATCCGTCAATAAACCCCTGCAGACGGGGATTCTGGCCATTGATTCTATGATACCAATTGGCAGGGGCCAGCGAGAGTTGATTATTGGGGATAGGCAGACAGGAAAAACAGCCATTGCTATTGACACGATCATTAACCAAAAGGGCGAAGATGTCATCTGTATCTATGTTGCCATTGGACAAAAGGCCTCCAATATTGCCAGCATAGTAGATGTCTTGGAACGCCATGGGGCCATGGATTATTCTATTATCGTTTCCTCTACCGCCAGCGATATGTCAACCCTACAATATCTGGCCCCTTATGCCGGCTGCGCCATGGCTGAGGATCTAATGTATGATGGCCACAAGGACGTACTCATCGTCTATGATGATCTTTCCAAACATGCCGTAGCCTATAGGGAAATGGCCCTCTTGCTGAGGAGGCCCCCGGGAAGGGAAGCTTACCCCGGCGATGTTTTTTATCTTCATTCCCGGCTCCTGGAAAGAGCAGCAAAATTAAGTGATGAACTGGGGGGAGGTTCCATCACAGCCCTGCCTATTATCGAAACCCTGGCAGGCGATCTTTCGGCCTATATTCCCACAAATGTCATTTCCATCACCGATGGCCAGATCTACCTGGAAACGGAATTATTCTTTTCCGGGCAAAGGCCCGCCATTAACATAGGTCTTTCCGTTTCGAGAGTTGGGGGGGCTGCCCAGGTTCCCGCCATAAAAAAAGTAGCAGCACCCCTTAGGATTAACCTGGCACAATACAGGGAACTGGCCATCTTCGCCCAGTTTGGCTCCGACCTGGACAAATCCACGCAGGAGATGCTTACCCAGGGCGATCGGCTCCTGGCAACTCTTAAACAGGCCCAATATTCCCCTCTTAGCATTGAAGAACAATTTATCATCCTTTATGCGGCTACAAGGAAATGTCTGCTGGACATTCCTGTTAAGGATGTCAGCCAGTTTAACAAGGATCTTTGCATCTTTATCAAGGATAAATATCCCGAAATGGTAGAAACGATTAAATCTACAGGTGAACTAACACCTAGGGCCAGGGAAATGCTCAGGCAGGGCATTGATGAATTTAAAAAAAGGAGAGCAATACCGTTGGGGGATGACCTTTCGGCAGAATAAGCCTCCTTTTAACCCCAAGGTGGTGATAGCCATTGCCAAGCATACATGATATTAAATCTAGGATTAACAGCATCAAGGACACTAGGCAAATAACCAATGCCATGAAACTGATCTCCTCGGCCAAGCTAAAAAGAGCACGCCAACAGCTCGAATCGACCCTTCCCTATTTTAATGAGGTTTGGGGAACGATAGGCGATATTCTTTTACACTTGGGTGCAGAAAATAGCCTTTTTTTTGCCACTGGGCAGGAGGAGGAGAGACAGAAAAAGGCATTCCTCGTACTTTCGGGAGATAAGGGCCTTGCTGGAAGCTACAATCAGAACATCGTTAAACTAACAGAAGAAAAACTTAAAACAAACCCACAGGTAATCCTTTTTGTGGCCGGCCATATTGGTAAAAATTATTTGACAAAAAGGAACTACCGGGTCAAGGTTGATTTTGAGCACCCAGTGCAAAATCCCACAGTGCCCCGGGCCCTTGAAATTGCCAGAACTATTCACCAGGCATTCATATCAGGAGAAATTGATGAAATATCTTTAATTTGTACCAAGCTAATCACTCCCTTAAAAATGGAGCCACAATTTCTCAAACTGTTACCACTTGATCCCCAAACATTTAATATAGATATTCAAACAGGCATAGCATCTCAAGGTTATATACCTTTTGAGGAATTGATTTACGAACCCTCCCATGAAGTAGTTCTGGATGTGTTGGTAAAAAAATACTTAAAAGGTATCATCTATGGGGCACTTGTGGAGGCATTTACGTGCGAACAAAGCGCCAGGATTGCTGCCATGGATAGCGCCACAACAAACGCGGATGAATTGCTGGAAAAACTCAACCTAGCCTATAACAGTGCCCGCCAGGCAGCCATTACACAAGAGCTCTCCGAAATAGTGGCCGGCGCAGAAGCACTGAAGTAGGTATCCCCTAGATAATAAGTTAGAGGAACGGAGTAGATACAATATGGCGGAAAGAATTGGTCATATCATTCAGGTAATCGGCCCGGTGGTGGATATCAGGTTCGAAGGGAATGAACTGCCCCGGATAAACAATTGTATCATCATCGAAAAAGAGGATGGCAAATTGGCAGTGGAGGCAGTTCAACATGTAGGCAACCGGGTGGCCAGATGTATTGCCATGGCCTCCACCGATGGTCTTATCAGGGGTATGCCCGCCAAAGATACGGGCGATTCCATCAAGGTTCCTGTGGGAAAAGAAGTCCTGGGCAGGGTTTTTAATGTACTAGGAGAAACGATAGATAATGCCGGCGAGGTGAAATGCGAAGCCTATTACCCCATACATAGAAACGCGCCCTCCTTTGAGGAACAGCTCCCGGCCACGGAAATCCTGGAAACAGGAATCAAGGTCGTGGACCTGCTTGCCCCCTATCCCAAGGGAGGCAAAATCGGCCTTTTCGGAGGGGCGGGTGTTGGCAAAACTGTCATCATCGAGGAACTCATCCGGAATATTGCCACCGAGCATGGAGGTTACTCTGTTTTCACAGGCGTTGGAGAAAGGAGCAGAGAAGGCAACGATCTGCTTGCAGAAATGCAGGAATCGGGGGTTCTTAAAAATACAGCCCTTGTTTTTGGCCAGATGAATGAACCCCCGGGTTCCAGAATGAGAGTTGCCCTCACCGGGCTGACCATGGCAGAGTACTTCAGGGACGAGCTTGGCCAGGATGTTCTATTGTTCATCGACAACATTTTTAGATTTATTCAGGCTGGTTCCGAGGTCTCCGCCCTGTTGGGAAGGGTTCCTTCGGCAGTGGGGTATCAGCCAACCCTGGCCACCGAAGTGGGAAAATTGCAGGAAAGAATCACCTCTACAAAGAAAGGATCGATCACTTCTGTACAGGCAATCTATGTTCCTGCAGACGATCTGACTGACCCTGCCCCGGCCACAACCTTCTCACACCTCGACGCGACAACAGTGCTTTCCAGACAGATCGCCGAGCAGGGGGTCTATCCCGCCGTGGACCCTTTGGATTCCACTTCGCGCATCCTAGATCCACGGATCATAGGTGAAGAACATTATCAAACGGCGCGCTCTGTTCAGGAAACATTGCAAAGGTATAAGGAACTCCAGGATATCATTGCCATATTAGGCATGGATGAATTGAGCGAAGAGGATAAGGCAACAGTTTACCGGGCCAGGAAAATACAGAGATTCCTTTCACAGCCATTTTTCGTGGCAGAAACATTTACAGGATATGAAGGCAGGTATGTCCCTGTCGGTGAAACAATAAGAGGTTTTAAGGAAATAATCGAGGGGAAAATGGATCATATACCTGAAGCCGCCTTTTATATGACCGGAACCATAGAGGATGTCCATGAAAAGGCGAAAAATTTATAGTGTGAGGCAACCATGGAAAAGAAATTCAAGATCGATATACTTACACCAACTGAAAAGTTTTTTTCTGTTGAGGGCGGGATGATCGTGGCTAGGACCTGCAATGGGGAAATTGGTATTATGAGTGGACACCTACCATTGGTTGCCGCCATCGCCACCGGACCCATGAAAATATTTGCCGATGGAGAATGGCTTACGGTGCTTCTTTCTGAAGGCTTCATGATGGTTAACCGCGATAGAACCGTTGTGCTAGTGGATGATGCAAAGTGGCCCCAGGAAATT
>DUNV01000121.1 GCA_012839215.1 Bacillota bacterium | reverse complement strand
AGGATCAACAACGGATCCAAAACCATATTAACCAATAGCCCGGCAGCATTGGCCCAAAAAGCAATCCGGGAATTACCCGCACCGTTGAACATTCCCGTCATTGCCGCAGAGATATAGGTAAGCGGTATTCCCAGCCCTACAATACGCAGGTAAGCGCAGGTGCTCGAAAACATCTCCGGCTCTTTGACCTGAAAGAGGGAAACGAGGGGGCCGGCCAGCGACAGCAGCACCATGCCGTAAATGAGGCCGAGAATAAATGCTATCCGGGTGGAAACTTCGGCATAGCCCCGGGCCGCATCAATATCACCCCGTCCCAGGTTCTGGGACGTCCCGATTTCAGCCCCCATGCGCCCAATCATCATCAGAGACATGCTCAGCCAGAGGAACATTCCAGCCAGTCCGCCGGCTGCTACAGCGGTAACGGAGTTTGCCATGCGCCCCAGCCAGAATATGTCAGTCAGGTTATAGGCCATCTGCAGGAGCTGTGTGGCCATTATTGGCAGTGCTACCTGTAAAAGTTTTTTTAAAATGCCGCCCCGGGTCAAATCAAACGTGCTTGTTGCCATTTATCTGCCTCATTTTTTTCCCGCCAGTAAACATAAGACGATTAATAGAATTTTATCATACTTTTAAGGTTAATCCAGCGCGGGGTTTGGTAAATAAAAATAGATGAAGGAATCGGGCAGGCGGGAACCTTTTATATTTTGCCGAAGTCCATATTTTAAAGGTTAAAGTAAAAGAGGAGGGATGGTTCGTGTGGGAAAAAAGGGAAAAATTTTTAACCGCGGCAGCTTGTCTGCTTTTTTTTATTTTTATCGTGGTTGGCTGCGGGGGAGGCGGCGGGGGCAGGGAATTAGGGGCAAATGAGGAAAACAAAGGAAGGACGGTTTTTTCACCGGTGCCCCTTGACCTCGACTTTGCCACTTACGAAGAGGCGCCAGTGGAATTTACCGCTTCAATAAAGCCCTATCTGATCGAACCGGACTTCGCCAATGTCATTAACAGGGATATGTTCATTTTTTCCCCCCAAGCAGAGCAGGTACTGGCGGAAAATGGTTTTGTCGTGGTTCCCGGTGATCACAGTGAGTTTTTCATGCTCTATGAAAATAACAGTTACGAACCGATCCCCAGTTTCATCACCACCGATTCCATGTTACATAACTACCACCTCTTTTTCAGCCACCTGCTGCGGGTTGTGGAAAAGGAAAAACTGGCACCGGAGCTAAAGGAGCTAACCGGGGCTATGCTTTCAGCCAGCGAGGGGCAGTATGGTGCCCTCAAGGGAACTGATTGGGAGAATGCGGCTAAAAGGAACATGGGTTTTTTTGCTGTGGCAGGCAGGCTCCTTGATCCAAATGCGCCCCTTCCCGGCGAGGTGAAAAGTGAAGTGGAAAAGGAGCTGGCCCTCATTGCTTCCCACGATCAAATCCATGCCTCTCCGCTGATGAATATAGGGCAGGATCTGACGGAGTTAGAGGCCCTAGAGGAGGATTATTCCCAGTATATTCCACGGGGCCACTACGAAGATGATGAAATGCTGCGCTCCTATTTTAAGGCCATGATGTGGTGTGGGAGGATGACTTTTCGGCTCAAGAGTGTGGATGAAACTAGGTCTGCTGTGTTAATGACCCTGGCTCTGGCGGGGGACGATAACGCACTAAGGTGGGATAGAATTTACCAGCCCACCAATTTTTTTGTCGGCAAAAGTGACGATCTTACTTTTTTGCAGTACCAGGAGCTACTGAAAAAAATCTACCACGGCGGAGCTGGTCTCAAGGAAATTACTTCCGACGGGGAAAAATGGGAGGCTTTTGTCAAGGCGGCAGCGGATTTGGAGCCCCCGCTGATCAACTCCATCCCCATTTACGAGGAAGAGATACAGCCGGATCGGGAACGGGAAATATTGGGTTTTCGTTTTATGGGCCAGCGCTTTACCCTGGATGCCTCCATCTTCCAGCGCCTGGTTTACCGCGAGGTGAAGGAAAACGATCAGGGCAAAAGAAGGATGCTGCCCCGGGCCCTGGATATTCCTGCGGCCATGGGCTCCGAGGAAGCCTATGCCATCCTGGAGGCAGAAGGGGAGACGGGTTACGAAGGTTATCCGCAAAACATGGATAAACTGCGGCAATATATTGCCGGTCTGGGGAAGGAAAATTGGGTCCAAAACCTCTACTGGGCCTGGCTCTATACCCTGGAACCACTGCTAAGCGAGAAGGGGGAAGGGTATCCCTCTTTTATGCGCGGCCAGGCCTGGACAAGAAAAAATTTGAACACCTATTTATCTAGTTGGACCGAACTAAAGCATGATACCATTCTTTACGCCAAACAGGTTTATGCCGAAATGGGCGGCGGCATGGCCGGGGTGGATGACCGCGGCTATGTGGAACCGAACCCGCATCTCTATGCCCGCCTGGCAGCACTGGTGAAGATGACGAGGGAGGGGCTAGCCTTACGGGATCTCCTTGAAGAGGGGGACGGGGAAAGCCTGGAACGGTTAGAACAACTGGCTCTAGCTTTAAAAACAATCTCTGAAAAGGAACTCTCCGGCATCTTACTGTCAGACGAGGAATTTGATCTGATCCGTTCTTACGGCGGACAACTGGAGCATTTCTGGTTGGAGGCCCTAAGAGACAAGGGTGTGGATCACCGCTCTGCTATCGCGGAAAACCCCGCAGCGCTGGTAGCTGATGTGGCCACTGATCCAGGTGGTTCTGTCCTGGAAGAGGCCACAGGGCATATTTTTGATATATATGCCGTGGTGCCCGTTGACGGAACCCTAAGAATTGCCAAGGGCGGGGTCTGGTCTCACTACGAGTTTCACTGGCCCATGGGGGATCGCCTGACGGACAGTAAATGGCGTGAGATGATCAACCTTGAGGAAGCACCGCCCCTGGCAAAATGGACAGAAACTTTTATCGCCCCGTGAAAACTAAAGCTTACCTTTTGATGGCGGCCCTCCTGCTGGCGGTGGGGGTTGCCTTGTATTGCCCCGGGGAAGGGGAAATTTATGATATCGCTATTTTTCGGGAGGCTCGCCTCAGGCTTCCGGTAATAGATGATATTTGCCTGCCGGTGACGCCCCCGGAAGTTTTGACGTGGGGATTGCCGGAGGAAATTATTGCTGCGGCAGAGCAGTATGCCAATCAGACTGGCGAGGCCCTACTAAATACATGGGTAATACCGCCTGAGCATGATGGGGCCCCCAGGAGTTGCGCGGCCCCGCCGGGGTGCAGGTATTCGTATTGCCGGGAATTTGATCTCGATGGAAACGGCCAACCGGAAGAATTTATTTTGCAGGATGGAACGCTAACAGTGCGATCGGGCCCCGACATTATTTGGCAATATCTCAAGGAGCATTTCTCCGCCCTT
>DUNV01000120.1 GCA_012839215.1 Bacillota bacterium | reverse complement strand
GGTTCGCCGGAAGAGATGTTTATTATCTTGTGGACGTAAACATAAACATATATTATTTGTTAGGCCTTTTAAATTCTAAATTAATTAAGTTTTGGCTTGAACATAGAGGCAAGAAAAAGGGCGAGGTGTTTGAAATTTATCCTGAACCGATTAAAAACATACCTATTAAATATTCGAACAATATTTTTGTTGAAAATGTTATATCGAATACTAAAAAAATTATATCCTTTGTTTATGATGAGCAAAAATATTACGGTAATTCAAGGGCAATTGAAATAGATAAATTAGAGAAAGAAATAAATCATTCTATTGGTTGCATTTATAATTTAACAAATAGTGAAATTGCATTTATCGAAGGGCATAACTAGATGCAACAAAACAGTTCAGCAATCGGGAAACCCAATAGACATTATAATCACTTTAAAATCGGGATATTGACAGCAATGGCTACGATGAATCAGAAAACCGCAACCCCTTTAGGGCGATTACAGCAATCCTATAATTATCAAGTAAATACCAGATAAATACGGCGCTTTTTCCCGCCCCTCTCTTTTAGTTTACATAATATATATTATCGGACGTTATATTCCATGCTTGACAAGATGAAAAATATTGGATAATATAGATTTCAAATTGTATTAACTTTAAAAACGATGACCAGGTCAAGTACAGAGGCCTTGGAAGTGCACAGAGAGTTGTCGTCCGGTGAAAGAACAACCCTTCCCCTTCTGGAAACTCCCCTGCGAGTAGCTGGCCGAAATCGGCAGTGCCGGCAGTAAGCCTAGACGGGACTTTCCCGTTACAGAAATAACAATAAGCGGGTGGGTAATTTTATGCCCACCAAGTGGAGTGGTACCGCGGAAGTATGCCTTTCGTCTCTAATTAATAATATTGGGATGAAGGGTTTTTTTATTTCCAACCGTTTTTTTACAAAATGTTATCCATTTTTTATACAAGAGGTGAGCATTAAATGAATAACCGGGTAATGATTTTTGATAGCACTTTAAGAGATGGAGAGCAAACACCGGGTGCCAAACTTAATGCCCGTGAAAAGGTAAAAATAGCAAGGCAGCTTGCTCGTTTAAATGTCGATGTTATCGAGGCTGGTTTTCCCATTTCCTCCCCTGGCGATTTGCGGGCTGTGCAACAAATTTCCCGGGAGGTCAAGGGCCCCATTATCGCTGCCCTGGCTAGAACGGTCAAGGAAGATATTGACTGTGCCTGGGATTCGGTCAAGGAGGCCGAAAAGCCTCGTCTCCATGTTTTTTTGGCTTCATCTGATATTCACATGGAAAAAAAATTGCGCAAAAGCCCGGAGCAATGCCTAAAAGAGGCTGTAGAAGCAGTGAAATATGCTAAAAGCCTGACAAATGATGTGGAATATTCTCTGGAGGACGCCACCCGATCACGCGAAGATTATATTCTAAAGGTAACAGAAGCGGTTATTGATGCTGGGGCCACCGTTGTCAATATACCCGATACAGTAGGTTTTGCCGTCCCTAGGGAGTTTGGCAGATTGATCAAGTTAATAAAAACCCGGGTTCCGAACATTGATAAGGCTATTCTCAGCGTCCATTGCCACAACGATCTTGGCTTGGCTGTAATAAACTCCCTGGCTGCAGTGGAAAATGGGGCACGGCAAATTGAATGCAATGTAAACGGGATTGGAGAACGTGCCGGCAATGCTGCTCTTGAGGAAATCGTCATGGCCATGGTAATACGCCACGATGAATATCCCTATTCCACCGGCATCAATATCCAGGAAATCTATCGTTCCAGCCGCCTGGTTAGTAAATTAACAGGGATTCCCATCCCCCTTAATAAGGCAGTCATTGGCATCAATGCTTTTGCACATTCTTCCGGCATTCACCAGGATGGTGTTTTGAAAGATAAACAGACCTATGAAATTATCAATGCTGGACTAATTGGGGGACAGGCAGCACAGATGGTCCTGACAGCCCGTTCGGGCCGCCATGCCGTGCGCCACCAGCTCGAAACGATGAATTATCGCCTTGAAAAGGAGGAATTTGAAACATTTTATCAGAAATACCTCGAGCTGGCTGATAAAAAGAAGGAAATATACAAAGAGGATCTAGAAGCTATGTTGATCGATGTTTCCTACACAGAACCAACGTACGTGCTGGAATACCTGCAAACAGTAAGTGGGACAAGAACCATTCCTTCGGCAGTGGTACGTCTCAGAAAAGGTGAGGAGATCTTTGAGGAGGTTTCCAGTGGTTCCGGCCCCATCGATGCAGCTTATAAGGCGGTGGAAAGGATCACAAAAATTGATACTGATATGGAGAATTTTAACCTACGGGCCGTATCCCGGGGGATGGATGCTCTCGGCGAGGTATCCCTGAAAATTAATTATGAGGACAAAAACATTATTGGCCGGGGTATGAGTATTGATATCGTTGAAGCCAGCGTCATGGCATATTTGGATGGTATCAATAAACTGATTCGCATTATCAATAACTCTAATGGCAACCAGATGGGTAACATTGCCAAGGCCGGTAGTTAGGTAGCTATTCTGCTATAACCTTATGAATCTTTCGAACTATTGTTTGGCTACCGGGCAAAATTATGTTATAATTGAATGGATAAATAATCCCAAAGGTGGCGATCAAGTGAAAGGGCTTACCTCCCGCCAACAGAAAGTTTTAAATTTTATTAAGGAAGAAGTCATGCTAAAAAATTATCCACCTTCTGTAAGGGAGATATGTGCATTTATGAATCTGAGCTCTAGTTCAACAGTCCATGCCCACTTGCGTGCCCTGGAGAAGAAGGGTTACATCAGAAGGGATCCGTCCAAGCCACGGGCACTGGAGATCCTTGATCCCGCTACCCGTTCCTATCAAAAAAAGAAGGCCAGGCCCATTCCTATACTTGGCCAGGTCACTGCAGGGGTACCTGTTTTGGCAGAGGAAAATATTGAGGATTATTTATTTTTACCTGATGATATAGTTAAAGAGGATACGGTATTTATGCTGCGTGTTCGCGGAGAAAGCATGAAGGATGCCGGAATCCTTCCAGGAGATTTGGTCATTGTCCGCAGGCAACCGTCCGCTGAAAGTGGGGAAATAGTTGTCGCACTTTTGTCCGATGAAGCCACAATAAAAAGGTTTTATAAGCAGGAAGATAAAATCTTGCTCAAACCGGAAAACCCCGCCTTTAAACCAATCATCATCCCAGCCAGCAACGGTAATACACGTATTCTGGGCAAAGTCGTCGGCCTGCTTAGAACATATGAATAAACAGGCTTGCGGGATTGTTTTTACAAGGCATTTTTGTACGTGTTTAGGCATACTATGGAAGTATTGCCTTAAGGATAGAGGCAATTACCAGGATAACATGTTGGTAGCTAAGTCCGCCCTGCAGGTAGAGGGTATATGGCCTTCGTAGCGGCGCATCGGCGGTAAATTCGCTAGTAGCCCCTTGGACAAATGTACCGGCAGCCATAAAGATGGGATCACGGTAACCAGGCGTTTCTCCCTCAACGGGAACAAAATGGGAATTTATCGGGGAAAATTGCTGAACTGCCCGGCAAAAGTTTTGTAGTTCTTCCTTTTTTTTTAGGCGAATCATCTGGACGATATCTCCCCTCTTATCCCCCGGGCGGGGGTTGACATCATAGCCGGCCTTTTCCAAAACCCCGGCAAGGGTTACCGCCCCTTTTAGGGCCTCTCCAGTGAGGTGGGGGGCCATAAAAAGTCCCTGGAAATAAAGCCTTTTACCGGATACAAAGGCACCCAGTTTTTTCGCCAGGCCCGGTGCAGTCAAAGCATTGCTGACCCTTCGAACATATTCCTTCTTGCCGACAATGTAACCCCCGGTTGGTGCAAGCCCCCCGCCGGGGTTCTTAATTAATGAGCCAGCGAGTAGGTCGGCCCCGGCCTCCAGCGGCTCTTCCTTTTCTACAAATTCCCCATAGCAGTTATCTACAAAGATGGCCACATCAGGCCTATAGGAACGTATTTTATCAATCATGCCGGCAATATCATCAATTGTCAGGGATCGGCGAAAGGGATTATACCCCCTGGAACGCTGTATGAGAACTGTGGAAGTAGGCCTTCCAAGCAGCCTTTTTAGTTTTTCATCCGCATTATTTCCCGTTTCCCCTTCCTTTTCCATTATATCCAGGCAGGAAAACGAAACTCCCAAGTCTGCTAGATTCCCATCCCCGTTTGCGACTGGTTCGGACTGTCGCCCTTCCCTTGCAGGCTGCCGGCCTCCAATCGCCCTCCAAAGTGTATCATAGGGTTGTCCCGTCACCACAAGGAGCCTTTCCCCGGGCCGGAGCAAGCCTCTGAGGCAGGTAAAAAGGGTATGGGTTCCTGAAACCAGATGAGGGCGGACCAAGGCATCCTCCCCTTTAAAAATCAATGTAAAAAGTGCCTCTAGTTTTTCCCTGCCAAGATCGTTGTAGCCGTAACCTTCATTGGAAAAAAAACAATCCTCGGAGATCTTTTCCTCACGAAAAGCACTAAGGACCTTTGCCTGATTAAAAAGGGAGATAGTATCAATGGCATCATGTTCCTTTTTTACAGCTTTTTCAGTTTCTATGATCAATTTACTAATTTCCGGTTCTAGCCCGTACAGTTGCCACCATTCCATTGCAGATCATCTTTCCCTTCATTTCGTTGTCCTTTCCCTTTTCCTTTTTCCCCTTCCCTTTCCCTATTCATTGGAAAAAGCTTTCGGGAGTCAAATTTAAAATCATTTCATGAAGACTTGCCAGGTTCCTTCTTGTTTCAGCAGAAACGAAGAGAGCAGGATTGTATTCTCTTTCAATTTTATCCCGGACAATATTTAGCTCATCTTCCGGCAACATATCCGCCTTATTAAAAACGTATAGACATGGTTTACCAATGATCTCCAACTTATAGAGGATTTCCTCCACGGAGGCGATCAATTCCCGAAAATCGTCACGCCCAATATCTACCACATGCAGCAGAAGATCAGCCTCCCGAACTTCTTCCAGGGTTGCACCAAAGGCATCGATCAACTGGCGGGGCAAATTGCGAATAAAACCAACGGTATCGGTAAGCAAGATTTTTTTACCCTCTTTGTTTTCCAGGGCTCTGACCGTAGGATCCAGCGTGGCAAAAAGCTTATCCTCAGTAAAAGCCTTCGCCCCGGTAAGGGCATTTAGCAGAGTAGATTTGCCTGCATTTGTATAGCCCACGAGGGGCACAAGGCTAAAACCCTTATCCTTACGGCTTTTCCGATGGAGCCTGCGGTGTTTTTTGAGCCGTTTGATTTCCCTGCGCAGGGTAGCAATTCTTTGATTGATCCTACGACGATCCTGCTCAAGTTTGGTCTCCCCTGGCCCT
Source organism: Bacillota bacterium (assembly GCA_012839215.1). GTDB lineage: Bacteria > Bacillota > Dethiobacteria > DTU022 > UBA8154 > DUNV01. Next base: position 5,222 of record DUNV01000120.1, on the reverse strand, counting down.
CTGGTCCCAATACCACCACCCAGACGCGACAGGTAGGTTCCCCTTCCCGTCAAGCGGGGCAATAAATAGCTGAGCTGTGCCAGTTCAACCTGTAGCCTGCCCTCCCGGGAAAGGGCCCTTTGTGCAAAAATATCCAGAATCAGCGCCGTTCGATCAATTATTTTGCCACCCACCAGGTTTTCTAGGTTTCTTACCTGCGTGGGCGAAAGGACACCATCAAAAATAACGAGACTGGCATCCATCTCCTCTTTGGCAATTTTTAGTTCCTGCGCCTTCCCTTTTCCAATAAAATAGGCGGTATTAATTCTGTTGCTTTTTTGCCGGATCCTTCCCACTACTTCACCGCCGGCAGTCGCCGTCAACAGGCTGAGTTCCTCTATGGAAATATCCTTATCGTCCACGGAATCACCCGGCAAATCAAGACTGACAAGTATGGCTTTTTCGATGTCGTCGCACTTTCCTTTCACTATATTAATTTAACATAATGATTAAAAGACACTTGGGAACAAGTGTCTTTCATTAGCACCCCGATCGGGATAAGCATGCTGCATCCTCTTGTGATTTTTATTCGGCAGCAAGGTTAAAAGTAATATTGCGGAAAGGGATAATCGTGGAGACAGCGTGTTTATAAACCATTTGCTGTTTCCCATCCACTTCCAGCAAAATGGTAAAATTATCGAAACTGCGGATGGTTCCTTTTATCTGGTAACCGTTAACAAGGAATACAGTTGCCGGTATATTCTCTTTGCGAATCTGGTTTAAAAAATTATCCTGAAGATTTAAAGGCCCCTTTGTCATCCTTTTCGCCTCCTGCTATATTTATATACTCTATTCGGTATAGGATGTTAATATCCTGCAACCCTTTTACAAATGCCATCCAAAAATGGTTCGAATTTCATGTTCTCCGCAATATCCAGCCAGCTGATTCTTTTATCAGCACGGAACCAGGTCATCTGCCTTTTTGCATATTTTCTGGTATCTTGTTTTAAAGTGGCAACAGTCTTTTCCCAATCCCAATTCTTACCTAAAAACATCAGCATGTGTCTATAACCCAGCGCCTGAAGCGCTTTTAAATCACCAGGATATCCCCTCCCCAGGAGGCTCCTGACCTCATAAAGCAATCCACGGCGGAGCATTTGATCCACCCGGCTGTTGATCCTGTCATAAAGCTGCCCACGGGGCATGGACAGCCCGATCATAGTTAACTTGTATGGGCAGCCTTCCTGCCCTGTCAACTCTTTCTGCCTGGAAATTGGTTCCCCAGTTAAACAATAGTACTCCAGGGCCCGGATTACCCGCTTGGTATCATTTGGGTGCAATTTTTTGCCTGTTACAGGATCAACTTTTTGTAGCTTGCGAAAGAGATGTTCCTTTCCATAGGTGTTAAGCTCCTTTGTAAGACGCGCGCGTAAGGAAGGATCGTGCTTGCCACTACGGAATGCATACCCATCCACAAGGGCTTTAATATATAGGCCCGTTCCACCCACCAGAATGGGCAGCCTTCCCCTTGAATATATTTCTTTGATATGCTTCCCCGCCCGTGCCTGGTAATCATAGACAGTAAAGGACTGATCCGGTTCAACAATATCGATCATATAATGGGGAATTCCCTTTTTTTCCTCGGCTGTTGGCTTAGCACTGCCAATATCCAAATAACGGTATACCTGCACTGAATCTGCCGATACAATTTCCCCTTCCAACCTTTGGGCAAGAAGAATGGAAAGTTTTGTTTTGCCGGTGGCCGTGGGCCCGACTATGACCAATAGGGGAATTTTATACTCCTCCCCCATTTTTTTCCCCTCCACCATGCCATCCCTCCTCCGTTGCCTTATTTAACGCCTCTTAAAAAATTTCTCCAGTTGGGCCTTGCTCATTTGGAAAAAGACAGGCCTCCCATGTGGACAAAAAAAAGGATCCCGGCATTTTTCCAATTGTTTTGTGAGCGATTCAATCTCCTCAAGCGAAAGATTTTTGTGCGCCTTAACGGCTGCTTTGCAGGATAATTGCAAAAGGGCCTCCTTTTGTAAGTTTTCCTTCCTTAGCGGCCGGGTATCCAATTTCTCAAAAAATTCGAGCAGCATCTCCGGTTGAAAAGCATCTTTCAGAAAGATTGGTACCCCGCGGATTATAAATGTATTATCTCCAAACTGCTCCAATTCTAATCCTATTTCTTCCAGCAGTTTTATCTTATCCGGCAACCCCTCGGCCAGGTAGCCAGGTAATTCGAAAGGGAGCGGTAGGGCAAGCTGGCTGCTATCCATAGCATTGCTTTCCCTTTGCTGAATCCTTTCCCATAGAATACGCTCGTGGGCTGCATGTTGGTCCATGAAAAGCAGATCCTCACCTTTTTGCAGAATGATGTATGTTCCAAAAGCCTGCCCAACAATGGAATCATAAAAGGGTTTCTTGGGCAATTGTGCCCCCAAAAACGTTGCCTTGCCGCTTGGAACTGCCCCCCGGATGTGACCCTCCCGTTCTTTTTCGGGTATACCCACCCTGCTGGCAGAAGGATCGTGCAGCTCTTTCCCCTCTACTTTATTATTCCGATATATGCCCTCCCCAGGGGAAAAAAGGTCCCTTTGAGATCGTTCTTTTTTTGGGGGTATAACAGTGCCTGCCTGTTCCCTAATCTGGCTTGCCCCTGTTTCCAACATTTCCAGGTTATATGCAGGGATTTTTCTCCCTTTCTGAAAAATAGCCTGCAATGACTTGATCCAAAAAGCACGGATATCTTCCTCCCGGGTGAAACGTATTTCTGTTTTAGCTGGATGAACATTGACATCTAGATTGTCAGGAGGTAGATCGAAAAATAAAAAGGCCATAGGAAATTTCTTGGAGGTGACCAGGCCAGAATAACTTTTATCCAGTGCTTCGCTGAGCAGCCTACTCTGGATGGCACGATCATTAACAAAAAAGAATTGATGCCTACGGTTGCTCCGAAAAAAAAGGGGATCGCTCACGTAGCCATGTAGGTAGTAATTTTTTTCCCTAAAGTGGAGCGGAATTAGCTGTCCGCACAGCCCATGGCCAAAAAGCGTTAGAATAGTATTTTTTAAATTCCCATCCCCGGCAGTACTCCAAAGAATACCTCTTTCCCTTTCCAAGGAAAAAAACACTTCTGGCCGGGAAAGGGCCAGGGTTTGCATGATGCGGGAAATTTTTGCCGTTTCTGCAGGGATCCCTTTTAAAAATTTCCGCCTTGCCGGTGTATTAAAAAAAAGGGATTTTACGGTAACCTTTGTTCCCACGGGGAATCCAATTCCCCCATAGCCCTTTTCTATTCCAGCCTCCAGATAGATTCTTGTTCCAGCCTCATCTCCGCTTTGGCGGGAGGTAATGGACATCTTTGATATGGAGGCAATGCTGGGAAGTGCCTCACCCCGAAAACCGAGGGAAAGAACATCCTGCAAATCTTCAAGATTTCGGATCTTGCTCGTGGCATGTCGTTGTATGGCCATGCGCAGCTCACCTGGGGAAATGCCGCAGCCATCATCAATAACAGTGACTTCCCCAAGCCCCCCTTTTTTGAGCAGGACCCTAATGCGTTTAGCCCCGGCATCAAGAGCATTTTCTACCAATTCTTTAACTACTGATGATGGACCGGAAACAACTTCACCCGCGGCAATCTGATTGGCAGTGGCAGGGGGTAGTTTTTTAATAGACACCTTATTCATCCATCCCTTTCCTGGCGGAGAGCCTGGCTGGAAAGACGTTTTTGCAGGGAAAAAAGCTTGAGTAGAGCATCAAGTGGTGTAACCTTGATCAGGTTAAGTGCCTTGATTTCCTCAATAATTTTTTGCTCTTTTAGGGTAAAGGGTTTCACCTGTCTGTCTACTTCGGGAAAAAGGGAAAGCTGGCCCTTTTTTTCCTGCAATCTGTTTGCGCTGGGCACCCGATCATCCGATCTGTTTTCAGCAAGGGATAAAACCTGATCAGAATCCGTTTTTTCCAGTTCATTTAAAAATTTCTGTGCTTGTTCAAGAACTTCCCTGGGCAGGCCCGCCATGCGGGCAACATTAATACCATAGCTGCGGTTCGCTTTGCCCGGAACTACTTTTCTTAAAAAGATGATGGAATCCCCTTCCTCCCGGACAGAAACTGTATAGTTTTTTACTCCGGCAAGTTGCTTTTCCAAAGCGGTTAATTCGTGGTAATGCGTGGAAAAAAGAACCCTGGCCCCCGTCCTTCCATGCAGATATTCTAGGATAGCCCTGGCCAGACTCATGCCATCAAAAGTGCTTGTCCCACGACCAATCTCATCCAACACAATGAGACAGTCATTTGCGGCACCCGTCAATATAGATGCAGTTTCCTCCATTTCCACCATAAAAGTGCTTCTACCCCTGCTTAGATCATCGCTGGCCCCAACCCGGGCAAATATTCGCCCCAGTGGCATAAAAGACATCGTGGTGGCGGGCACAAAACTGCCGGCCTGGGCCATAATCAGTGACAGCGCTACACTGCGACAGTAGGTGCTCTTCCCGGCCATATTAGGCCCTGTGATAATATGTATTCTTTCCTTGTTCTCATCAAGAAGAACATCATTGGGGACAAAAAGATCCTCCCCCTTTTGTTCCACAACCGGATGGCGGCACCCACTAATTTTTATACTGCCATCTTCAGAAAAACATGGTTTTGTATAATTATTGGCAGAGGCCACATCGGCGAAGGAAAAGATACAATCCAGCGTGGCCATCTGACCGGCCAAAAACTGCAATTCGGGGGTATAGCCGGCTACCTTTTGGCATAACTCTTGGAAAAGAGTGGACTCCAGCTGGGCCAACCTTTCCTCTGCCCTAAGGATAAGATCCTCTTTTTCCTTTAGTTCCTGGGTAATATAACGCTCTGCATTCGCCAGAGTTTGCTTACGGATATAGTTTTGGGGGACGCGTTCCTGGTATGATTTTGTTACTTCCAGATAGTAACCGAAAACCTTGTTAAACCCGATTTTCAGGGTCCGAATCCCTGTCCTTTCCCTTTCGGTTTTTTCCATCTCCAGCATCCATGTTTTGCTTTCACTGGAAACCTTACGTAGCCTGTCCGCTTCTTCCGAGTAACCCGGTTTAAATATGTTGCCCTCCCTCGTAGAAAAAGAGGCATCCTCGTTAATTGCTCTTCCCAGTTCCTCTGCTAAATAAGTAAAATCGGGAACTTCCTCCACCATTTTTTTAAAAAGACCGGCACTGGTTTCCTTAAGTATTTCCTTGATTCCAGGCAAAAGC
>DUNV01000119.1 GCA_012839215.1 Bacillota bacterium | reverse complement strand
ATGGGGGATAACCGTGTCTTTTACATTCCCATTACCCGCATTGTAACCGGGGGAAAAAATATCGCCGGCACAGTTATAGAAGAACTTCTGGCCGGGCCGCGGCCCGGAGACATTCTCTTTAGCGAGATTCCGCCGGGAACAACGCTAAGGGAAATCACCGTGGCAGACGATCTTGTCACAGTGGATTTTTCCCGGGATATTCTTAATTTTCGCGGCGGCATCAGTGGTGAGGAACACCTTCTCAGGCAAATCGTCCTTACCTTGGCGGAAATCCCCGGGGTGAAAAGGGTGCAAATTTTGGTGGAGGGGGAGGCTATAATCTTTCCCTATGGGGTTTCCCTGGAGGGACCTGTGGAGACATCGTCACTACTGGTAAATTTACTCGTTTAATTCCTTAGGGCTGGAAAGGAGCACACACACATGAGGGTTCATCGCAGGGAAAAAGGAAAAGTTCGGGATGTGCTGATTAAAAGAGGTTATCTTCGCTATGCGGAGGGATCGGCACTAATAGAGATCGGCAATACACGGATAATCTGTGCTGCCTCAGTTGAGGAAAATGTTCCCCCGTGGATGAAGGGAGAAAAGCGTGGCTGGATTACAGCCGAATACTCCTTGCTGCCCCGGGCAACGCATAAAAGAAATATCCGGGATGCTGCCAGGGGAAGGATCGGTGGGCGCACCTCGGAGATACAAAGATTTATTGGCCGGGCTTTACGTGCCGTAATTGATTTCCAGGCATTGGGAGAAAGAACCATTTGGTTGGACTGTGATGTGCTGCAGGCGGATGGGGGGACGAGGACTGCAGCGGTGACAGGCGCCTTTGTTGCTTTGGCTGAGGCCTGTTATCACCTGTTCATGCAGAAAAAGATTACCCGTTTTCCTATCAAGGATTTTGTTGCTGCAATCAGCGCGGGGATTGTGGATGATAAAACCCTGCTCGATCTATCTTTCGCAGAGGATAGGAGCGCCCAAGTGGATATGAATATTGTCATGACCGGCCGGGGGGAGCTGATCGAAATCCAGGGGACAGCCGAAAAAAGACCTTTCAGCAAAGATGAACTTGATCAACTGCTTGCACTGGCCTCCTCAGGGGTAGAGTTGCTCATTTCCGCCCAGAAAGAGTCCCTCGGTGAAATTGCGGAAAAAATTCAACCCCCACCGAAAGAAAGAAGGCTCCTCCTGGCCTCGTTTAACGAGGGTAAAATTAAAGAACTACGGGAGTTGCTTGCCCCGCTTCCCTTAAAAGTTGTTTCTTTGAGAGATTTCCCCCTTTTGACCCCGGTTGAGGAAACAGGTTCAACTTTTGAGGAAAATGCTATCCTCAAGGCGGAAACCTATTCCCGGATAACGGGGGAGATGGTCCTGGCCGATGACTCCGGGTTGGAAGTAGAGTACCTACAGGGCAGGCCGGGGATTTATTCGGCCCGTTTTGCCGGCGAGGGGGCGACCGACGAGCAGAACAACAGCCTATTACTTAAAATGATGGAAAATGTCCCTCCTGCCGGTAGAAAGGCACGCTTTGTCTGTGTGGTTGCCTTAGCTGCCCCGGGGGAAAAAACGCGCACAGCGGAGGGTATCTCCGAGGGGAGTATTGCCGAGAAACCGCGGGGAAAATCAGGGTTTGGTTATGATCCACTTTTCTTTTCCCCGGAGGAGGGTAAAACCTTTGCGGAGATGGACGCAAAAACCAAGGGTCGCCTGAGCCACCGGGGGAAGGCTCTGCAAAATGCTTTGGAACTCCTAAAAAATATTTTATCGAAATGATGCCTGGTGTACCGTAAATTGGTAGATCATGTTCCTATTCACTTGTCATAATTAAGCCAATCAGGGTATTTTATGTTTGGTAGTCAAACAAAAATGTTCGCAAAACATACAGCATATGTTAAGAGGGTTGCCTATAACATGTGCTGTATGTTTTTTATTTCCCGCAATTTCCCTGGCAACATTGTCATCAACATGCCAGTTATAGTCATTATTAGGCCTTCACGCGAAGGATCCAGGACAAGGGTGCCCCATAATAAAGTGGTAATGGCATAAAAGTTGCATAAATAAAATTAAGAATACGGTCATAATTTCCCCAGTTGGTTAAATAGGGATACTTCAGAAACATAATTACAATCCACCCTGGCCCAAGCAACTAAGGGGGTAACCAAATGATCAAATAACTTAAATTGTGGTAAGATTGCCAGATGATAAAATATTAAAAAGAGAAGGGGAGTAGTTTATGGGCAGAAATGTTTGTATTATTGGTGGAGGTATGTCGCTTTGGGGAGTGCGCCAGGCAACAGCCAGAGATCTGTATCAGGAAGCCGGCAAGGCTTGTTTTGATGATGTGCCTGGTCTAAGCAACAAGGATGTTGATGGATTGCTGGTTGGTTCTGCTTTTACCGAGCGGAGCAATTTTCAGACACACCTGGCTCCCCTAGTTGCAGAATATCTGGGCATTAAGCCCAAAAATATTTGCTGCCGTGTTGAACTGCTCTGTGCCAGTGGCAGTTCAGGGATCATACTGGCCTACGGTCTTATCAAAAGCGGGCTGGCAGATGTTATTTTAGTAACCGGTGGGGAAAAGCTTTACACACCCCAAAGATGGGAAGTATTTTACAGCGAGCTGGGCACCGGTGATCATGATTTTGATGGTGCACAGGGATTGGGTCTCCCCCCACCCTTCTTTTCCATGGTGGCGCAAAAACACATGAAGGAATATGGCACCACAGAAGAACAACTATCAATGGTTTCAGTAAAGAACCGGCGTAATGGCGCCAGAAATCCCAAGGCCCAATTTCAAAAGGAGATAACCTTGGAGGATGCCTTAAATGCCCCCCCCATCGTTAGGCCATTAAAGTTGTTTGATTGCTGTCCCGTAACCGATGGTGCTGCGGCTGTCATCATTGCCAGTGAGGAAAGGGCAAGAGAATATACAGATAAACCGCTGGTCTATATTAAGGGTACCGGCCAGGCCAGCGTAAACAACGCCTCAGCCAATATGCCCAGTATGACCACCTGGGAGGCCCTGAAAATTGCTAGTCAGGAGGCCTACAGGAAGGCCGGGGTGAAACCCTCGGATATCGATGTGGCCCAGACCCATGATTGTTTTACCATTTCAGAGATTATCGAATATGAGGATTTGGGATTCTGTGAAAAAGGTGAAGGAGGCCTCTTTGTAGAGGAGGGGCGTTCAGATTTTGGCGGAGATGTGCCGGTTAATACCGACGGCGGCCTGCTAAGTTGCGGCCATCCCTTTGGGGGCACAGGCATCAGGCAGGCTATTGAAATATTAAGACAGCTGCGGGGGGATGCCTTCAAGCAGGTTGAAGGGGCCAGGACGGGGCTTACCCATAATCTAAGCGGGCTAACGGCTGCTCATACAGTGCTTATCTACGGGAGGGATGTCTAATGAAGGGTATTTCAATACTTGAAGGCAAATATGCTATGAGCATGGATATGTACCCATTGCAGGATAAGAGTTTTAATAGGATACACCCATTTTATGACAACCTGAAGGAAGGGCGTTTTACCACAACAAAATGTAAAGACTGCGGAACCCGCTCCTTCCCGCCCCGGGTGCTCTGTCCAGAATGCCTGTCCGAGGAGATGGAATGGGTAGATCTGCCTATGGAAGGAACAGTTCTTTGTGTTTCTGAACAATTGGCCGGGGTGCCCCTGGGCTTTACACCTCCCCTGATCATGGCCCATGTCGATTTGGATGGCGAGCTATCCTACCTCGGGCGGGTGCAAAATTGCCAGGCAGGTGAGCTGAAGGCGGGTGACAGAGTCAAGGTGGTCGCTATTCCCATTGAAAGTATCCCTGCCGAGGGCAAAAAGGGTGCTATTATCGAAATGGAAAGGGTTTTTTACGTCTTCGAAAAAATTTAGGGGTTAGGCATATAAACACTGGGGAATAAATATAATTGTAGGGACGCGGGGCCTTTTTTCATGGCCACGCGTTTTTTTTATCATTAGTAGTGCCAATATTGCCTACCTTCACAATATACTTCTATCTATCTTTTTTCCTATTGTTTTTTTTCGAAAGATATGCTAAAATGGAAATAGTAAAAACTCTCGTCCCCCCCACGATAATTGGGTTGCCACCCCTATATTTTTTTGTGTATTTTTTAAGGACACCGCAAGTCTAAAGACGGATTTTTTCGACTAAATAGTTGATTATAATAAAAATAGAGGAAGGAGAAATATTATATGCAAAAAAAAGAGACAGAAAGGTATTGGAATCCGTTTTTAGAGACATTATCGCCCCAAGAGATGAAAAGAATACAGTTTAAAAAGTTTAAGCGTATGGTCGAATGGGCTTATCTTAATTCCAAATTGTATCGTCGCCTCTATGATGCTGCTGGTTTTAAACCGGGGGATTTAAAAAGGTGGGAGGACATCCCCAATGTGCCTATTGTGCAGAAGGAGGACTATCGAAGGGCACAAGCTAGGGAACCCTGGCCCTATGGGGATAGTCTTAGCGTTCCATTGGATGAAATAACAGAGTATCACCAGACCAGCGGTACCACCGGGCAACCGGTCTATCAGGCGGATACATGGCAGGATTGGGAATGGTGGACCGAAATGTGGGCCTATATGCTCTGGGCCCAGGGGCTTCGCAAAAGTGATCGTGTCTTTATCCTTTCCGGTTATAATGTAAACATGTCATCTTGGGCAAGCCACTATGCCAGCGAAAAGGTCGGATGCGAGGTTATTCCCGGCGGCATTCTTAATACAGAGGAACGGCTGCTGAAGATTAAAGAGCTCAGGGCCAACGTTATCATGGCCTCACCCTCCTATGTTTTTAGGATGGAGGATACCTGCAAAAACAAACTTCATATGGATCCACGTGAACTGAAAATAGAAAAAATCCTCTGTACAGGGGAACCTGGTGCCAATGTTCCCTCAACAAAGAGGCAAATAGAAGAAGCTTGGGGTGCAAAAGTTTACGATAACGCCATGGCTACGGAGGTTGGCGGATGGGGATTTGAATGCACATCCCAGCCGGGGGGCCTGCATGCTAATGAGGCCTTTTTCCTGATCGAACTGGTAGATATTGACAGGGGGTATCCGATCCAGGAACTGCATATCCCGGGAAAAATCGTCGTCACCACTTTCGATCGCTACGCGCAACCCTGTATCCGGTTTGATACTAAGGACATTAGTATGTGGGGTAAACCATGCCAGTGCGGGCGGACATTCAGGATACTCAAGGGCGGCATTCATGGCCGGGCAGATGAAATTACGAAGATCAAGGGAGTCTTGTTTAATCCGTTAACTGTGGAGGAGGTTGTTCTCGGCACGCAGGAACTTGCCGATGACTACTTCCTGGAGGTTAAGGAGGAAGATTCCGCGGAAATTTTAGTTTTAAAGGTGGAAAAACGTCCGGGAGTATGCCTGGATACAAAAACCCTAGAACGTAATCTGGCACGGCAGCTTCGCCTAAAAACGAATCTTACCTTCCAGATCGAGTTTCAGGAATATGGGACCCTGCTTCGTCCCGAGGTGAAAATACAGCGCTTCAGGGATATGCGGGTAAATAAGTAAAGGAACCATTAAAATTTAAATAAATTAAATAAAAACCAGGAGGGTGTCAATGGTGCCCCCCTGGTTTTCAATTTTTGGTGGGGCAAACTGCCCCTTATTTTACCCTCAGCTAAAGCCACCCCGGACTGGAGGCCGGCAGCTGCTACTGCCCCTTGAAAAGGAAAAAACATTACCGAACATTTGCTGCAGATCAGATGAATTGCAGCGGGGGCATTTTACCTCATCCTTTTTTGAAATGGAAGTCATTACCGAAAATTTGTTTTCACACTTTTTGCATAAGAATTCATAAATAGGCATCAGTTTCCTACATCCCTTTTTATTAATTAATGATAATATTCATAATAAAATAGGAGCCACCTGTTGTCAACGACTTTTGCCCTATAACCCTGGGCTACCGATAATTATGGGTAATGGTGGCCGGTTTGGTAGAATACCGTTGTTTTGTGTTGACAAGGCAGATTTGTTTTATAAACCCAGGAATTTTGCAGCATTGTCACCCAATATTTTTTTCTTAAAATCCTCGCTAATGGGAAGATTTTTTACCGCCTCTACTGCCTCTCCTGGTGTATTCCCGGTTGGATAATCGCTGCCAAGGAAAATCTTATCGGGAACAGTTTCCTCAAGAAGCTGCCATGGTATAAGATCCACGTTATGGGGAAGCATGGGCCAGAATGACACGTCCGCATAGACATTCGGGTGACGTACCATCAGGCTATGAACATCCATATAGTGTTGTGCGCCTAAATGGGCGCAAACTATTTTAAGATCGGGAAAATCAAATGCTATATCGTCTACCATCAAGGGAAGGGCATGTTTGACCCGGTAGCCAATAAGCAAGCTGGCAACACCAGTATGCATCACCACAGGTACCCCCAGCTCCTGGATCTTGGCATAACATGGATAATAAGCCCTATCATTAATATCAACTTCCACAGTAGGACCGATCACCTTGATTCCCTTATAACCTAGCTCGGTGACAGCATACTCTATTTCTGCAACAGCATGTTTGCCTTGATTGGGATCGAATCCGGCAAAACCGATGAATTTATCCGGATACATTTTAACCAATTTCGCAACCTGTTCATTCTTTGGCCTAGTGGGCAAACCCTTGAAAGATGGAACCAATAAGCCAACCATGTCGATACCTGCATCTTCCATTTCCTGAATAAAGCCATCTACCGACATGATCATTGGGTCCCTACCCATTACCCTCGTCGAGGTAAGTATACCACCTGCTGCCTCTTCGGGAAATTCGGGTATATCAACCGGTGAATCCAAAAACGCCGGATGCACATGCATATCAATAATCATTTTTTAAACCCCCATTCAAAATCCTTGCATATATGATAATACTATTGGAAAGGATAAGCATTGTCAATATTTTATTCGGCCTATAGCCCCGCAGTAAAACTACTTTTTTATCCCATTTGGCTATCTTGCAAATAGCCGTTTTTTATGGTAATATCATGGCGTCAGGATCTTGTTTCGGGGCGTGGCGCAGTTTGGGAGCGCGCCTGGTTTGGGACCAGGAGGCCGCAGGTTCAAATCCTGTCGCCCCGACCAAAAAATAAGGCTTTTCAAACTTTTGGGTTATGCCCAGATGCTTGAAAAGCTTTTTTGATTTTTTATGGGGTGTATTTTTTGCAGGATATTCAGAAGCAATGTCGAATTTTTTTAATAAGTACGAGAACGGGCAAATTTCCCAATGCTCTGAGAAGGAGAAATTAAACGTGGCTAGATCATCGAAACTGTTCCCCAAGGCGGCCACCGGCATTGAGGGCCTTGATGAGATTTTAGGCGGTGGATTGCCACAGGGACGTACAACACTGTTATATGGTACTACAGGCAGCGGCAAGACATTATTGGCTATGGAATTTTTGGTGTGGGGAGCTACCCTGTTCGGTGAGCCGGGAGTATTAATGGTTCCTAAGGAGGCTGGGGATGAGCTGGCACAAAAAGTGGCCTCCCTGGGTTTTGATTTACCGGCTCTGGTTGCTGATAAGAAAATTCTGGTGGAATTTATGGATAAAACCTGCGAAGACGATGCGGGCGGCTGTGATACAGGAATTATCTCAGCCTGCCTGGAAAAGGCTATTGATCTGGTTGGTGCCAGACGCGTGGTCCTCGATACGATGGAACCTTTTTTTTGCAATCCGGTGAACCCGCATGGTTCGCCAGACAAACTGCAGTATCTTTACCGCCGGCTCGGGGAAAAGGGCGTTACCACGATGATCACCGCAAGGTGCAGCGAGGCAATGCCGGGTTGTTATGGCCGGGGGGAATATATTTCTGATTGCGTGATTTGTCTGGATTGCCGTGCCGGAAACAAGGTTTCCACCCGGTACCTGCGTGTGCTTGGGGCTGGAGGCTCTGTGCATGATGCCTACGAATACCCATTTATTATTGATGGTCAGGGTATTGTGGTAATACCCACCACACTGTTGGATCCTGGCCATGCAATTCCTACGGAACGGGTTTCCAGTGGCATTGCACGTCTCGATACGATGCTAAAAGGCGGAGGGTTCTACCGTGCCAGCACACTGCTAGTTTCCGGTGGCGCTGGTACAGGCAAAACGACCGTAGCAATACATTTTGCCGAGGCGGCATGCCGGCGGGGTGAGCGGGTGCTTTTTTTTGCTTTGGATGAATCGCCGGGGCAGATTATCCGTAATATGCATTCCATTGGTATGGAACTGGAATCCTGGGTAAAAAAGGGTTTGCTCCGTTTTGTGCCTGCCCGCCCCTACATGTATGGCCCGGAAAAGCACCTGGCAGCGATGTACAGGCATGTAGGCAAGTTTCAGCCGGAGATAGTTATAGCTGATTCCATCAATGTTTTTGTTAATACGGATAATGGTTACGAGGTTGGATCCATGCTGGCCCATTTGGCTGATTATCTCAAAAGCAAGGGCATTACGATATTATTTACCAGCCTTT
>DUNV01000118.1 GCA_012839215.1 Bacillota bacterium | reverse complement strand
TATCCAGGGAATTAAAAAATCCATCATCAAGGGGGGAGGAATTGCCGAAACGCTGGCCGCCGCCGGTATTTTCCCCCGCCTGGTTGTTGGCATGGCCAGCGTTGGTGAACAATCCGGGAGGTTGGAAGAAATGCTGGAAAAAGCTGCTATTCTTTATGAATCCGAAGTCGGCCATACGGCTGAAAGGCTGGGTGCCCTGATCGAGCCTGCCCTTATCTTTTTTCTTGCCTTACTCGTAGGTGGCATCATGCTATCTGTCTTTTTGCCATTATTCAATATCTTTAGTCTCTATCTTTAACCCCCGGGGGTATATCTTTTGCATAGAGGGATCAGCGGTGAAAAATACATAAAGGGGAAAAAGGGACTGACGCTTTTAGAACTTATCGTCAGCATAGCCCTCCTTAGCATTGCCCTTCTTTCTTTCGGCAATCTCCTTAGTAGCAGTCTAGCTGCCACGGTGCAGGCCGGGAGGGTAACGCAGGCTGCCTCCTTGGCGCAGGAAAGAATGGAGACATTGCTTAGCTGCTCCTTAGATGAGCTATGTGCCCAGGAAACAGCTCCAGATGGGGTGCTGATCCCCCTTGATGGCTTTGATCGCTTTCGGTGTAGTCAAATTGTTCGTGAAGACAGCCTAGTACTGGGCAGTTACCAGATCGATGGGTTACGCCTGGAGGTGGAAATTGCTCTAGATGAAGGTAGGGAACTTGCCAAATTTGTTACCTTTGTTCGCAGGGGCGGGGATGAAAAGTAGGGCAGAGGCCAAAATTGGTGAAGGGGGTTTTACATTACTAGAAATACTTATCGTTACTATCCTATTTTCAATTTTGCTGTCGATCCTAATCAGTTTTTTTCTTTTTTCTGCGAATATTTATGAGAAATGCCTAGAAGTGCTTGATTTGCAGCAAAATGTGCGTATTGCTGCAGATTTTATCATCCGCGATCTACGTTATGCTGACACACTGCAGATCATCAGTGATCAGGAAATTAAATATCGTCTTCCGGGAGAAACTGCATTGTATACAATCAAACAAAAAGGCGAGGAAATTGTCATTTTAATTAACAAGGTGGAAAACAAAATTGCCTATAGTATTGATAATCTTGTTATGAGCTGGGATGCATACAATAAAACCCTCAGCTTTGAGATCGTAGGCAACGAGAATGGGAGCTGTTTTGCGGTGCGCTCGGCGGTACGCCTGCTGAATCTTCGTTAGGTCCTGGGTAAACATAAAAACCATGCATTCACAAAAAGGTTCTGTTCTTGTTTTGGTTACCTTTATCTGTGCCGCCGTACTGTTTTTCACCACATTTCTGCTCGATCTTAATAGTTTAGATGTAAGGATTGCTGCCAACCAGCGGGATGGTTTACAGGCCTATTATTTGGCGTTGACCGGCTTGGAAGTAATATTTGCTGTGCTGGAGGGGAACGATCCGTTTTATCAGGGAAATGAAAACATTTCTTTTGCCGGGGGAAATATCAACCTAAAGGTAAGTGCTACGGAGGGGTCCGGTGGAGGCCGGCGGGTGCAAATTGTTTCTACGGGCAGGTCGGGGCTTATTACTGAACAAATCGTCGTAGAATTCCAGTCTTTTCCCGCCTCCAGTGGAGGTGCTGATGCAGCGGGTCTGGACTGGTACGATGGAGAAAGCGGGGTAATAACGCCCGGCTATCATGAGGCCGAAGGCACCATTTCCTTGGGTGGCAGCAAACTTCCATCCTTAAGTTTAGGCGGTGGTGGCGGCCGTGGCACCATTTTTTCGGCCGAACAAATTATTTTTAAGAGCAATCTTACCATCGAAGGCGAGCTGGAAATGAGGACCGAAGCGCTTATCCTGCAAAAAAATGTCCACCTTTGTTCCCATGGGGGAAGTCTTCTCCTGCTTAACCCCTCTGGCGATCCGCTATATGTTTACCTGCGTGGGGAGGTAACGGTGCCTGGTGGTCCACTGCTCGGGCCAGGTGTTTATCGCCTTCCTAGCGGTACGGAGATAAGAGGGGATCCCACCATGCCTGATTTGCAACATTACCGTATTTTGCCCGCTGTGCCGGGGACGATAGTTTTCCGGAAAGGAATTCCCACATAGTGAAAGATGATTATGAATTATTTTACTGCAAAGACATCTTCTATAAAGGCAGGAAATTATTTCACTGTATAGAAATATATATGACAGTGAAACTAGCCATGAGGGACTGTTGTTCAAAGTCGGCTAAACAATTAAAAAGGAGGAACCCTGATGATTAACAAGATTTCAGCATTATTGGGGAAAGAAGCAGATTACCTTTTTAGCCATTCCTGCAAAACAATTTCCAAGGATCAACTACTTACTCCCTCCCCGGATTACGTCGACAAAGTAATGGTGGTTTCCGATCGTCCGGCACCTGTCTTGCGCAACATGCAGACCCTGTTTTCCTCGGGCCGCCTGGCCGGTACCGGCTTTGTATCCATCCTGCCGGTAGACCAGGGGATTGAACATTCCGCCGGCGCTTCTTTTGCTCCAAACCCGATTTATTTTGACCCGGAAAATATTGTCAAGTTGGCTATTGAAGGAGGCTGCAATGCTGTTGCTTCCACCCTGGGTGTTTTGGGCAGTGTCGCCAGGAAATATGCGCATAAGATACCTTTTATACTTAAGATTAACCATAATGAACTTTTGACCTATCCAAATAAATTCGATCAGATTCTGTTTGCCAGTGTCGATCAGGCCTTTGAAATGGGGGCTATTGCTGTCGGAGCAACGATCTACTATGGATCGGAAAATAGCAGCAGGCAGATACAGGAAATTTCGGAGGCTTTCCGCTATGCACATTCATTGGGGCTAGTCACTATCCTTTGGACCTATCTGCGTAACAATGCTTTTAAAAAGGATGGCGTGGACTATCACGCCTCTTCAGATTTGACCGGTCAGGCCAACTATCTTGGTGCAACCATAGAGGCAGATATTATCAAACAAAAACAGGCGGAAAATAACGGTGGTTATACAGCGCTGAATTTTGGTAAAACGAGCCCCAAGGTTTATGCGGACCTCACCACGGATCATCCCATCGATCTGGTGCGCTACCAGGTGGTAAACTGTCTCATGGGACGTGTGGGATTGATTAATTCCGGCGGGGCCTCGGGAGAAAATGATATTCAGCAGGCTGTAAAAACAGCAGTAATCAATAAGAGGGCCGGTGGAATGGGGCTAATCACCGGAAGGAAGGCTTTCCAGAAATCAATGAAGGAAGGCGTGGAAATCTTGCATGCGCTCCAGGATGTTTACCTATGCAAGGAAATCGATCTGGCCTGATCAGGCTATAAATGATTGTTTTAAAAAAAAATCGCAAAGGTTTTACCTTTATCGAACTGGTAATAACCCTGGCCCTGCTGGGGCTGCTTCTGGCCATAGCCTTGCCCTGCCTTCCTGCGCTTTCAAATTATAGGCTGGAGGGTGCGGCAAGGAAAATGGCCGCAGATTTGCGATTGATAAAAAATGAAGCTATCTCCTCCGGCAAAGCCTGCCAAATTAAATTTTTTGTCTATGATCAATCTTACTATTTATATTTGGCGGATAGAAACCAGATAGTTAGGCTGCCGGAGGGGATTTCTTTTATTGGGGATACAAATTTTAACAAGGATTCTCTTAACAGGCCATATGTCCTTTTCAATGTTCTGGGCCGCCCTAATATGGGAGGGACAGTCATTCTTGGATCGCGCGATGGGGGGAGACGCTATATTATCCTGACACCGGTAACGGGAAGGGTAAGGGTTTCCAGGGAACAGCCAAAAAACTGGTGAAACCCCCCTGCTTGGGCTTGTCGTTAAAGGAGTTTTTTTCCACTTGGGAAGGATTATTTTCCCGGAGGTTGAATCTAGTTTAAGATAGGGGGAATAGTAAACCGGAGGGATTTAGACAGGCTAAAAAGGGGTGAGATAATGGATAACCAGATTATTACGAACAGGCTGGCAAAACTTCGTTCTAAAATGGATGCACATGATATTGCGGCTATCTTGTTTACACACCCGCCCAACATCTTTTATCTAAGCGGTTTTTCTGGAAGTAGTGCATTTTTATGCATAACGGAAAGGGCGGCACACCTTTATACAGATTTTCGTTATCTTCAGCAGGCTGCAGAGGAATCCCCTCTATTTGAAATAATCAAGGTTGGAAATAGCGATGATTTTGGTAAAATAATAACCTTTTTACATAAAAGCGGTATTAAAAATCTGGCTGTTGAGGAGGCAAGCCTGACGCTTCAAAGATACAATAAACTGCAGGCGGTTGCCCAGGGGATAGAGTTAATTGCTCAATCTAATTTCGTGGAGGAAATTCGTGCCATTAAAGAAAAGGGTGAGGTGGAAAAAATTGCTTCAGCAGCCAGGATCGCTGATCAGGCTTTTCTTCAGCTCCTACCGCTTATCAGGCCGGGCATGCGGGAAGATGAAATTGCCTTGGAATTGGAATATCGCCTTCGCAAGGCAGGTTCACAAAAAAACCCTTTCGATATTATTGTTGCCTCTGGCCCCCGCTCGGCACTACCCCATGGGTTGCCAACAGGGAAAGTTATTGCTGAAGGGGAACTCATTACCATAGATTTTGGCGCAGTCTGGGGTAGATATTGCTCGGATATGACCCGCACCTTTCTACTGGGTGAACCACGGGATAAAAAACAAAGTGAAATTTACAATGTGGTCAGGGAGGCCCAGAAACAGGCAATCAGCCAGTTACAAACGGGTAGATCCTGCGCCGAGATTGACGCTATTGCACGCAACCTTTTCCAGGAGTTTGATTATGCTGTCAACTTTGGCCACGGCCTAGGGCATGGCGTCGGGCTGGAGGTGCACGAGTTTCCTACACTGTCCCCACGGGGCAAGGCCATCCTAGAAGAGGGAATGGTTTTTACGGTTGAACCCGGGCTCTATTTCGAGGGCTGGGGTGGTGTGCGGATCGAGGATATGATTGTTTTGCAGGATGGGGGTTTCCGGGTTCTGACTTCCAGTCCTAAGGAATTGGTAGTTTAAAGAGGAGATATTGTTGTAAAACTTTGGGGGGAGCGATTTAATGAATGATATCCAGTAATGATTTCCAGACAGGTTTAACGATCGAACTCGATGGTGAAATTTATATGGTTGTGGAATTTCAACACGTCAAACCGGGTAAAGGTGCAGCCTTTGTCCGTTCCAAGCTGAAGAACATTCGCAGCGGAGCAACGACGGAGAAGACCTTTAGGGCCGGGGAAAAAGTTGCCAGGGCACTCATCGAAAAAAAGGAAATGGAATACCTATATAGCACCGGTGAAGAGTATGTTTTTATGGATACGGAAAATTATGAGCAGGTTTTTCTACGTGCTAACCAGCTAGGAGATAATTTAAACTTTCTAAAGGAAAATATGCAGATCTTTGTCATGGTTTTTAAGGGAGAGATCATCGGTATAGAGATGCCCAACTCGGTGGAGCTGGCTGTAGCCGAAACAGAGCCGGGGTTTAAGGGGGACACTGCCTCAGGTGGCAGCAAGCCTGCCAAATTGGAAACAGGGTTTGTTGTACAGGTGCCATTTTTTATTAATGAAGGCGATGTTTTAAGGATAGATACGCGGACCGGCGCGTATCTTGAGCGGGTTTAGTGAAGAATAAGGAATATAGCTATTAAAACTAAAGGAGGATGGTGAAAAATGGATAGCCTTGCTTCCAAATTGGGGTACCTCAGGGGACTGGCTGAAGGGTTGGGCATCGATGATGGGACAAAGGAAGGAAAAGTAATTCGGCAAATGATTCTTCTTCTCGACGATATCGGCCACTCGATAGGGGAACTCAACGAAAACTACGAGGAACTTTTTTCGTATGTGGAAACAATCGACGAGGACCTATCGGATCTAGAGGAAGAATTGCTTGAAGATGAGGATAGCGAAGACTTTGGGGATTATGATTACGATGATGATGGCGATGGGGATATCTTTGATGAACATGGTGTCAGCTTTACAGTAGAGTGTCCGGAATGCCACTATGAGGTTACCATCGATGAGGATATTCTTGAAGATGAGGAGTCCTTTGAGGTTCTCTGCCCGAATTGTGGAAAAGTTGTTTTTATAAATGATGACAGCGATGATGATGACGATAGTGAATGGGATGGCGATTTTGATGAATTTGTTGATGAAACTACCGAAGAGGAGAAAAGTGATTAGGGATAACCAGGATCACTGCAAAAGTATTTGCCAATTGGTTGCAGTTGAATAATAATATTCCATTTATTGTTTTGGATACCCCCGTTTATCGGGGGTTTTTTTTTAGGGAAAAAGCCGCGGAGGTATAAAAAGGTTTTCGCGGCCATATGTTTTTATAGGGGATCCAAAGATCGAGGAAAAAGAGGTGAACAACTGGTGCCAGGCACCTCAACAGACATAAAAAAGCAAATTTGCCCCTTTCTGGCCCCTAGAATAAGGAAAATTATTGCCAGCCTGCCTGTAGATCTTTTGGCAAAAACTGAAGAAATCCGTTTAAGGCATTCCAGGCCTCTGATCATTTACTGGGCGGGGGGGGAATCTTACTTAGGGGAAGATGGACCTGTCGCCGTACCCGGTGAAGCCTATCTATTAACAGAGGATGATTTAAAAAAAACGATTGAATTAATTAGTAATTATTCGCTCTACGCCTTTGAAGATGAGATCAGGCAGGGTTATCTAACCATTCCGGGAGGGCATCGGGTCGGTCTGGCCGGCCGCACGGTTCAGGAAAAGGGGAGCATTAAAATTATGAGGGATATCAATTCCTGCAATATACGCATTGCCCGGCAGGTTAAAGGTGCCGGGGAAAGGGTTTTTCCCTTCCTGCTGGATCGCCGGCAGGGTAGGGTTTTTCATACGCTGATTATTTCGCCGCCCCAGGGTGGCAAAACCACATTGCTAAGAGATCTTGCCAGGATTATCAGCAATGGAATCGGCCTTCTGGGTCAAAGGGGGCAAAAGGTAGGGATCGTCGATGAGCGTTCGGAGATAGCCGGTTGTTTTCGGGGGGTACCACAGCTTGATATCGGGTTGAGGACAGATGTACTAGATGCCTGCCCCAAAGCCGAAGGTATCATGCTGATGCTACGCTCCCTTTCCCCACAGGTAATTATCACCGATGAAATTGGTCGCCACGAAGATGCCCTGGCCGTGGAGGATGCTGTCCATGCCGGTATTACGGTTATTGCCTCTGCCCATGGATCCTCCCTTGAGGATGTCCTGGCCAGGCCAATCCTGCGAAAGCTTTTGGACAAAAATTATTTTGAACGATTGGTTTTCCTTAGCAATAAAAGGGGCCCGGGGACGCTGGAAATGATCATTGAAGGGGAACGGGGGTTGCCCCTTTACTCCGCCAATACCGGGGGGGAGCTATGAAAAAAAATGTATTTGAAATTGCTGGGTGCTACTTTAATAATTCTGGCTGCCTATTTAATGGGTTGCCAGGTTTGTTACCTATATCGGCAAAGGGTGCGCCAATTGGAGGAAATCCTTCTGGCCCTGGAGATGTTCCGGGCGGAGGTAAATTACGGCTTAACCCCATTGCCTCAAGCTTTCCAGAACATTGGTATAAAACTTAAAAAACCTGTGGGTACCCTTTTCCTCAACTTTTCCTCAATTTTGAACCAGAGGCAGGGCCTGAGCGCTTTGGAATGCTGGAAATCCTCCCTGGAAAAGGGGAGGGAAGAATTTTCCCTAAGGGTTGAACAGATGGAACTGCTTGCCAGGTTGGGTACTGCCTGGGGGCAGGGCGATCGTCGGGGCCAGGAAAGGCAGATTGCTTTAATTCAGGAATTATTGAGACAGGCCCTCCAGCGTGCGAACGAGGAATGGCAAAAAAATGACAAACTCTGGAAATATCTTGGTTGCCTGGGGGGAATAACGATCGTGCTTTTTCTCCTCTAAAGGGGCCAAGCCCTGGCAGGCAAATAATTTATGGGAAAAGGAGATGCAAAATGGATGTTTTACGCATCGATCTACTTTTTAAAATTGCCGGTATCGGTATTTTTATTTCCGTCCTTAGCATCATCCTGACACAGGCAGAAAAGGAAGAGCAGGCCCAGATGTTGACCCTTGCCGGTGCCGTTATCGTCCTCCTCATGGTTCTAAGATTGTTGGGGGATCTTTTTGATAGTATCCGGGTCATTTTTAACCTGTACTAAAGCGGGTGATCTTGTGGAAATAGTCCAAGTTGTGGGTTTTGCTATCATTGCTGCAATTTTTATCATTCTTATACGCCAGAGCCGACCCGAAATAGCCCAACTGTTATCGATCACTATTGGTATTATTATTATCGTTTATCTTCTGGGCTATTTAAAAATGGTCATCGATCTAATTACTGATATGGCCCTGGAAGCAAAGGTAAGCCCCCTTTTTTTACGGACCCTTTTCCGGGTGATCGGTGTGGCCTATCTGGCGGAATTTGGCGCACAGGTTTGCCGTGATGCCGGGGAAGGGAGTATTGCTGGAAAAATAGAATTTGCCGGCAAGATTATCATTTTGATCATGGCTATTCCTATTTTGGTTTCAATTATGGAGGGTATCGTTAAATTTATTCCCTGATTTTACCCTAAGGGGAAGACCAATGCAGAAGGGTCATGCCCGGGGCGGGAGGGGTATTTGTGCGTATTAAATTGGAAATAAAAAGGATACTGCTTGTTCTGATCATTGTTCTTAGTTCTTCTTTTCAGCTTTTTATAACGGAAGCCAGTGCCTTGCCAGTTTTATCTGAAAAGCCGCCAGCTGGGAATAGCACTGGGCAGAACAGAGAATTGCCCACGGGATGGCAGCAAATCGAGGCATATTGGAACGATGTCAAAAAAGAGATGGATGATTTTCTACCGTCCTGGGGTATTGAGGATATTTGGAAAGGCAAGGGGGATAGGCTCCTGCCTAACCCGGGGGAGGTTGCCTCCGGCTTATTCAGATATTTTTTTTCCGAGGTTCTTGCCAACATGCATTTGCTAGGGCAGTTGATTTTGCTTGCCTTGGCGGCTTCCCTGCTTAAAAACCTGCAGGGTGCCTTTGGTAACCAGGAAATTGCTGCTCTCACGGAAACCATTATCTTTTTTGTTTTACTGGGGGTGGCCATGGGGAGCTTTACTCTGGCAGCCGAAATAGGCAGAAGCACTGTGGAAAAAATGGCCGATTTCATGTTGGCATTAGTTCCGGTGCTGCTAACGCTGATGGCCTCCCTTGGGCATATCACTTCTGTCAGCCTCTTTCATCCCTTAATAATTTTTGCCGTTAATTTAATGGCTTCCCTGATCCGCAATGCAATCTTCCCACTCATCTTCTTTGCCACAATTCTTTACTTGATCGATCATTTTTCTCCACATTTTAAAATTAACCGGCTGGCTGATCTATTTAAAGATATTTGTCTCTGGGCGCTGGGCCTGATGTTAACGCTTTTTATAGGGTTTACGGCCATCCAGGGTGTGGCAGGCAGTATCGGGGACGCGCTGACACTGCGCACGGCCAAGTTTATGACCGGGACCTTTGTTCCGGTCGTGGGCAAGATGCTGGCTGATTCCATAGAAACTGTTCTGGGCTATTCCTTGCTTCTCAAGAACAGTGCAACTATTGCCGGATTGATCATCCTGCTTTTAATGATCGTTTTTCCACTTTTGAAACTCCTGGCACTGGTGTTGATTTTTAAGCTTTCCGGGGCGCTTGTGCAGCCCTTGGGAGAGACGATGCTTGGCGGGGCCTTGCAGACTATGAGCAACTGCCTGGTGTTGGTTTTTTCTGCCGTAGCCACTGTTGCTCTTGCCTTTTTTATTGGAACGGCCATAGTTGTTGGGGCTAGCAATGCAACAGTCATGTTGCGTTAGGGGGTACCGTAGATGATAGATACAATCAGCAACCTCGTTCGCTATATCGTTATTCTCCTTTTTTTAACGGTAATTTTGGAAATGATCCTGCCACAGGGAACATTTCGCCGTTACCTCAGGGTCATAGTGGGTATTTTACTTATTTTTACTATCCTTTCGCCGTTGCAAAAAATAATGCACATTGCTCCCCATTGGGATGAAGAAGCCCTTCTATCGGGGGCAGGGATAAGCGGTGGCAGTCTGGATCAGGTTCTTGCCCAGGGGGAAGAACTACATGAGGAAAAACTGCAATTGGCCCTGCATGATTATCGCGGCAATATTTTTACTTTGCTCGAAGGCGAACTCGGCAGCAAGTTCTCTAGAAGATTGCTGCAACTGGATTTTTCCCTGGATGAAAACAGCTCCAGCGATAAATTTGGCACGGTCCAAGAACTTTTCCTGATTGTTAAGGAGGCCGGAGAGACGCCCCCGCCGGGAAAGGAAATGACTAGGGTGCAAAAGGTAAGTATTCAGATCATGCCTAGCGGGAAGCAGGAGGATATACCTGCGGAAAGACTGCCGCTGGCAAAAAACAAAGAAATACAGGCCGAGGAAAAGGCCATAGCAGAGTATCTGGCTTCCCTTTTGCAGCTTCCCCTGGAAAATGTCCGGGTGGAAATTGCCGGGCAATGATTTGGTTCAGATTGAACGTAAATGGAGGGTAGGAAATTGCCGGATAAAAGGGATCCCTTAAAAGTTTTTGTGGATGATTTTTTAACCAAGGTTTGGAGCAATCTACGGGCTAAAAAGAAGGGTACATTTTTATTGCTTTTGCTGCTTCTTGGTGTGCTTTTGATGTTTTCCAGTTCTATATTTCGTCTGTTCCAGGATCAACCACCAGTCAATTACAACCAGGTTGAGAGCCTGCCAGGTGGGCCTTTCCTCCAGGATCCGGGCAATTATGAAGATGAACTGGCGGAAAAACTTACTTGTATTTTAAAGCAAATTGAAGGGATTGAAAAGGTTCATGTGCTAATTACCCTGGAAACAAGCAAGGAATCAGTTTTCGCCGGGATCACTGAGGAAAGCACCAAGGAAACAGTGGAAAAAGATACGGAAGGAGGGACCAGGGATATTCTGGAAAGGAGCCGCAAGGAAGAATATGTGTTGTTCAAGGAGGGCGGTGGTGGGGAAAAAGCCCTGCTTGTCATGGAAAAAAAGCCCCGGATAGCCGGTATCATGATCGTGGCCAGGGGGGCGGAAAATTCCAGGATACGCCTGGAAGTACAGCGTGCCATACAAAGCCTAGTGGGGCTTCCTGCCCATAGGATCGCCGTACTTCCATGGGGCGATGAATAATGAACGAGCCGGCCGGAAAGCAGGCTTACTGTCACTTTTGTTAGGTAATAGGGGGTGGTTTTTGCCCAATGAGCGGGAAAAAAGCATGGGTGATAGGTATTATTTTGGTTGGTCTGATCACATATTTTTTTGTGTCCGGTATCAATAAGGAAATGAGCCGCATAGAAATTGTGCCGGATGAGGAACTTTTAAGACCAATGCTGGCTGAGGATCTGGGGGATCTGTCTGAATGGAAACTCGATGATCCCCTGACCTTTTTTGTAGATTACAGGTTGGAACGGGAGAGGGTAAGGGCACAGGAATTGGAGATGCTCAATGAGGTGATTAATAACCAAAAGGTTGGGGAAAACCAGAGGCACCAAGCCGAGGAACAGGTTTTAGGCTTAATCGATCTTATGGAAAAGGAACTGATTGTGGAAAATATGATCAAGGCCCTGGGCTATTCCGATGCCCTGCTGTTTTCTGGAAAGGGTATCGCCACAGTGATGCTTTACGCGGAAAGTCTTTCAGAAGGCGATTTCATGAGAATCTCCGACACTGTTGCTGCCGCCTGTGGTATTGCCAGGGAAGAAGTCCAGGTAATCCAACACAAATGAAAAAAGGTTTTTGGGAAATTACGCAGGTTTATACAGTAGTAATAATTATTAATGAGGAAATTGCGGGGTATAAGTATTTTACGCAAGTTTTTTGTGTTATAATAAACTAGGTTATTATATTTGCTTTATCTTACCGTATCCCTGGTTCTACCGTGTTATTTTAACTACTAAATTAACCCTTGAGGAGGGCTAAACATGGGAGAAGAGCGTTCACTTCCTTCAGAATTGGGATCTGTTCGTATTGCGGACGAGGTGGTTTCCATTATAGCCGGCCTGGCGGCAACGGAAATAGATGGTGTTGCCGGCATGAGCGGTGGCATAGCGGGCGGTATTGCCGAGGCCCTAGGCAAAAAGAATTTTTCCAAGGGGGTCAAGGTGGATGTTGGTGAGGAAGAAGCCGCTGTGGATCTGTTTTTAATTGTCCGCTTTGGTTCCCGCATCCCCGACGTGGCCTGGGCTGTCCAGGAAAACGTTAAAAAGGCGATAGAGAATATGACCGGGTTGAAGGTCGTGCGAGTAAATGTACATGTACAGGGTGTTAACTTCCCGCAGCAGCCAAAGGCTGAGGATGACATCCTTAAATGATAGCCTGAAAACTAACCTCCCGCGGCTTTTCGGGGGGTTAGTTTTGTTTCCTTGAAGGGGGGTCCGGATTAGTGGCTTTGGCAAAAAAAATGGCCTTCGTTCTTCTAGGCATTATTATCCTGCTGGGAGGTTTGGCGCTGATTATTCTTACCCTGGGGCTCCTTCCCAAAATTGGATTGCAAATCCATGGATTTCAGTGGTTGGAGGGTAGTTTTAATTATACAGCCCTAGGCTTTTTAATACTTGTTGTCGGGGTGCTGTTGCTTGCTTTTTTTACACCTGGTGTAAAGAGGAAGGATGCCGGTGGCATTACTAGTTTTAACGAAATCGGCGAGGTCCGGCTTTCCTTTCGGGCCATCGAAAAAATGGTTCTGGCTGCCTCGCGCAAAGTCAAGGGGATTAGGGATGTATCCACACATATTGATCTGAAGGAGCAGGGCTTGGTAATTTACCTAAGGATTAAACCTATTCCCGATCTTCCTATTCCCTCCCTGGTACGCCAACTTCAAGAAACAGTCAGGGATTATGTTGAGGAGATTAGCGGAAGCAGCGTGGCCGAGGTAAAGGTCCTGGTGGAAAATATTTCCCAGGATAGAATTTAGTTTAAATATCACTTCAAAAGCTCTGTTCCAGTGCGTAAAATTTTGATTTGCCTAAGGTGGGAATGGGATTGCATGAAAGTTTTATCATTTTCATCCTGGAAAACTGGGGAAAAATCCTGGGCGGGTTGCTTGGTTTATTCGTTGCCCTTGTTTTCATCCTGTTTGGCTTCTGGAAAGGACTTTTTGTAATCCTTTGCCTTTTGGTTGGCGTTTATCTAGGAAACAAAGTGGAAAAAAGCGAGGATCTGCAAAATTTCTTCTATCGGCTTTGGCATAGGCAGGATAGGTTTTAACATTCACCCGTTGGGGCCGAGGTATTAATTTTATTGTGGGAACAAGAAAGGAAGTTAAAAGGCTTGAAGAGAAAGCAGGTTAGGGAACTGGCCTTTAAAACACTTTTCATGATCGATATTGGCAAAAATTGCCCGGAAAAGGCTCTTTTTTATACACTTGAAAGTACTGTTTTTTCTGACGACGCCCGGTTATTTCTCGAAGAATTAGTGCTGGGCACCCTAGAAAAATTACCCGAACTGGACAAACTTTTATCCCGTTATTTAATTAACTGGGAACTTGGGCGTGTTTCTGCTTCGGTGCGCACCATAATGCGTCTGGGCCTTTTCGAGCTGTTATTTTTAGAGGACATACCTGCCGCGGTAACCATTAACGAAGCGATCGAGCTAACCAAACGCTACCAGGATGAGGAGGCGGCGCGCTTTGTCAACGGGGTTCTCGACAAAATTCGCCTGGACGTCCAGGTCACTAAATAGTCTATTCAACCTTTTTTGTCCTTTCAGAAGTATTATACAAATTTATTTTTTAGCAGGATTATTGAATGTTAAAAGAGAAGTTTATTTAAGGGTTTCTAGGGGGTTTGTTGATGCCTGCCAAGCTAATTAAAGGGGCCAAGGTTGCTGAAAGAATTCGTGGGGAAATAACGGCGGAGTTAAATAAACTTCGCCGGCTAACGGGTTTTGTCCCCAAGCTGTCTGTTATGCTGATCGGCGAAAATCCCGCCTCCCTGTCCCATGTGGCTAATATTGAAAAACAGGGGGAGGAACTGGGCTTTCTTGTCAAAATATACCGTCTTCCGACCGACGCTCATCAAAAAGAAGTAGTGAAACAGATTCTTAAATTAAATGGGGATAAAGATACCCACGGCATTATGCTCCAACTTCCTCTGCCAGGACAGATAGATGAAAGGGCTGTTACCATGGCAATGGATCCGCTGAAGGATGTGGAGGGGGTCCATCCCATCAATCTGGGGAAACTATTTTGCGATGAAGAAGGTTTTATCCCCTCCTCTGCCGGCAGCGTCATGAAGATGATCGAATATACAGGTCAACCTATTTTGGGAAAATTGGCGGTTGTCGTGGGTAGGAGTAATATTATGGGTAAACCGCTTTCCCTTCTCCTTTTAAGGAGAAACACCTCCGTTACCATTTGTCATACCTATACTGGCAATCTTGCTGATATTTGCCGGGAAGCCGATATACTTGTCTCTGTGGCGGGGCACCCAGGACTGATAACAAGGGATTTTGTTAAACCGGGTGCCATCGTAATCGATGTGGGGGTTACCCAGATCGGAGGCAGGCTAGTTGGTGATGTGGCCTTCGAGGAAGTGAGGCAAATTGCGGGCTGGCTTTCCCCGGTGCCGGGTGGGGTGGGGCCTATCAGCATCACCATGCTCTTTGGGAATACACTTCAGGCTTTTAAAGGTATCACGGAGCTATAATTTTTTGGGAGGATTTACATGCCGGCAAAAATAATTGATGGTAAGCAAATTGCCAGGGAAATAAGGGAACACCTCAGGGAAGAAGTTCGGGTGCTAGAAAGCAAGGGCAGGGTACCCGGGCTTTCCATTGTCGCGCTGAGAAGCCCCTATTCCCGTGTTCATGTGGCGCGTTTAAAAGAGAAAACCTGCCGGCAACTAGGTATTAAATGCCACATCTACTTGCTTCCGGAAACCACCACGGAGGAGGAAATTTCCTTTCTCATCGATCATCTGAACAACACCCGTGACGTCCATGGAATCAATATCCATCCCCTTCCCCCACGCTTTAATCATACTCTGATATCCCAGCAGGTTGATCCCCGAAAAGATGTAGAGGGGTTACATTTTTTAAATCTGGGGAACTTCTTTAGTGGAAAATTGAATATGGCCCCTTTTGTTGCCCAGGGAATAATGAAATTAATTGAATCGACCGGGGAGCCGATCGAGGGAAAAAGGGCTGTCATCATCGGGCGGAGTCAGCTCGTAGGCAAACCCGTATCCTTTATGCTTCTAGAAAACAATGCCACTGTAAGTGTTTGCCATACCCATACGATGAATTTGGAAAAGTTTACTAGGGCAGCCGATATTCTTATCGTCGCTGCTGGGCATCCGCATACGGTTGGCAGAAAAATGGTCAAGGAGGGTGCCATAGTTATTGATGTGGGGGTAAACCAGATTGGTACAAGATTGGTTGGCGATGTAGATTATGATGAGGTAAAAAGTGTGGCCGGCTGGATAACCCCTGTGCCGGGAGGCCTCGGGCCAGTTACTATTGCCACATTACTCCACAATTTAGTTGAGGCGGCAAAAATTTATGAATGGTGAAAAAATCCTGACTGTTTCCCAGCTGAGCCGTTATCTGAAATCTCTCTTACAAAGCGATGAGATCCTGCAAAACATTTGTGTTAGTGGAGAGATATCCAACTTTAAACTGCACAGGCCTTCGGGACACATTTATTTTACCCTAAAGGATAGA
Source organism: Bacillota bacterium (assembly GCA_012839215.1). Taxonomy (GTDB): domain Bacteria; phylum Bacillota; class Dethiobacteria; order DTU022; family UBA8154; genus DUNV01. Next base: position 14,622 of record DUNV01000118.1, on the reverse strand, counting down.
AAAAGTGTTTTGCGTTGCATTTTTTTTCGCAGCAGGAATCTTCGTTTAAAATTTCAGCCTGGTGAAGGGATGAAGGTGCTGGCCTGGGGGAATATTTCTATCTATGAATATGGCGGCTATTACCAGTTATATGTCAACAGAATGGAACCGGATGGGTTGGGAACCCTCTTTCTGGCCTTTGAACAGCTAAAAGAGAAGCTGCGTCTGGAGGGGTTATTTGATCCAAAACATAAAAAGCCCCTGCCCTTTATTCCTAGAAAGATTGGGTTGATCACATCACCCTCTGGGGCCGCCTTGCAAGATTTTCTGCGCACTCTTCTGCGCAGGTTTCCTTGTGTACAAGTTCTCTTCTGCCCATCTGCTGTGCAGGGGGATGAAGCAGCCTCTCAGCTTATCCAGGCTCTGGAACGTTTGCAGGACGTCCCCGATCTAGATGTTATTGTTCTGACCCGTGGGGGCGGCTCCATGGAGGAATTATGGTCCTTCAACGATGAAAAACTTGCCCGGGCTATCTTTCGGTGTGAAATACCAATCATCAGTGCGGTGGGGCATGAAACAGATTTTACCATAGCTGATTTTGTTGCAGATATGAGGGCAGCTACCCCCACAGCCGCAGCCGAACAAGTTGCTCCGGAACTAAGGGAACTTTTGCAGAAGCTCAAGGGTACAAGGGAACGCCTAATAAATCTCTGGGACTACAGCATTAAGCAAAGACGTGCCGATCTGGAAAGGTTTTCGGGTACTCTTTTACAGAAATTACCCCGTGATAAAATTAACCAGGGTTACCAGAGAGTTGATGAAATAGAAAAGCTTTTCAACCGCATTTTTAATATGCAATTAAAATTAAAAAACACGCGCCTAGAGCACTTAAGGGAAAAAATAGAGACATTAAATCCCCTGAAAATCATGGATCGGGGCTTTGTTTTCGTTCTTGACGAGGAAAAGGGGATAGTTAGCGATATAAAACAGCTTAAAGTGGGCAAAGGGATCAATATTATTTTTAAAAACGGGGAGGCTGGGTGCAGGGTGGAAAATATTACAGACAGTATTTTGCCTACTTCCTGCAGCGAGGAATAGAAATGGATAAAAAAAAGGGTAAAACCGCTAATTTTAGCTTCGAGGAGGCTCTCTCAGCGCTGGAGAGCATTATAAAAAAGATGGAAAGGGAGGAGTTGCCCCTAGAAGAATCTTTAAAATATTTTGAGCAGGGTATGGAACTAAATGCGCGTTGCCGCAAGCTGCTGACAGAAGCTGAACTCCGGGTGGAAAAGCTACTGGAAAGCGGTGAGTGGGTAGAGTCTGGCGAACATCTATGATGCCATTAGAGAGAAAGAAGGGCTTAATTTGGATATTTTTCAAGATAAAATTCAAGCGATCGACAAGGCCTTGGGTTACCTCCTTCCCGGAGAAGAAGAATATCCCCAAACTTTAAACCGGGCCATGCGTTATAGCATTTTTGCCGGTGGAAAGCGAATACGCCCACTGCTTATCCTGCTCATTGCAGAACTTTTTGGGCTAAGGCAGGATGATGGACTGATCCCTTCCTGCGCCATGGAAATGGTGCATACATATTCTTTGATTCATGATGATCTTCCGGCAATGGATAATGATGATTACAGGCGTGGCCGTCCTGCATCCCATAAGGTCTTTGGTGAAGCCACAGCAATTCTGGCTGGTGATGCGCTTTTGACGCTGGCCCTGGAGATTCTTGCCCAGGAATCTGGCAATGGCCAGGGCAACTATTATACTTCAAGTTACATAAATGCTGTCCCACCTTTGGATAGGTTGAAAATTTTAGCGGAGATTTCCCGGGCTGCCGGTGTGGACGGAATGATAGGTGGGCAGATCGTCGATTTGGAATCGGAAGGGAAAGAAATCCCGCCTCAGACGATAGATTATATTAACTCGCATAAAACGGGGGCACTGTTTTCCGCTTGTTTTCGCATAGGTGTCATTCTAGGTAAAGGAACCAGGGATGATTTCGGGCGCCTTAATGCTTGTGCAGAGGCTATTGGGAGTACCTTTCAGGTTGTTGATGACCTGCTCGATCTGGAAGGAAACAGGGAAAAGATGGGGAAGGACAAGGGTGCAGATTTAAAGTTAAAAAAAGCTACCTATCTTTCCCATTTTGGCGTGGAAAAAGCCAAAGCCCTGCGCGATGAAAAGTTTAATGAGTCAAAGAAAATACTAGACTATTATGGAGATCGTGCAGGGCCCCTACAAAGGCTCGTCAGATTCATTCTTTATAGGGATTATTAAAACCTTGCTAATCTTGAGTTAGGGGAAACAGTATGTTATAATTTACTTTAAAACACAGGTGGTACAGTATCCTAGTTGGCGTCTTGTTTCGGAGGGCGGGCCTAAAAATCCGCTCAAGGGCACATCAATGAAGTCCCTTGTGCTGGCCGCCGAAGCCCAGTCGGGGGCTGGTGCTGGGGGTTAAGAAGGATGGGGCGATCTACAAAGGCATGTAGGCGTTGACCCTGCCTTCGTGGAGACCTAAGTGCGTGGCGTATTACCACATGGTAAAAGGTTATGGCTTAGATTAGAACCTGTGTGCGGCAGACGCTGTGCACAGTGTAGCCTGCCTTGAGTGGTTTTGGGGGAGAAAGGTTTTAGACCTTGGGAAACCAACGCTGCAAAAGAGGCTAAGAAACAAAAAAGACGCTATGGAGGAAATCTCCTAGGCTGTTCCCACCGCGGGGAGACTCTTTGGGGATTAAAGTGTGGACTAAGTGGTAATCCAGCCCTGCTGATGGCAACACTGCAGAAATGGCCTTAAAAGGAAACTACCTGATTGGTGACAATCCGGTGGCTATTTGGGAAAACCTGCTGGACCTGAAGCCGCAATGTTTACCCATGGAGTTGCCACCTGTGTGTTATATGTAAGAGGTGTCCTTTTTGCCTAAAGAAAAACCAAAGAGGCAAAATAGAAAAGTAAATGCTCATTGGGTTTTTAGGGCCGCTATCTGGACTTTTTTTTTGGCAATCTTCTTTACACTGGTAACACGTTTTTTGTTGGAGAGTTTTAAATCTATTGCCTTTTCTTTTTTATTGCTTTTATTGGTTATTATTACAGGAATAACTTTTGATATTATTGGGACGGCGATAACTGCTGCCAGCGAAAAGCCATTCCATGCCAAGGCTGCCAAGAAAATTTATGGCGCAAAAAAAGGGATATATCTGGTCAGAAATGCGGATCGTGTAGCCAACTTTTGTAATGATGTTGTCGGTGATATTCTTGGTATTGTCAGCGGCGTCGTCGCGGCAGTGATAATTATTAACCTTGTACTTGCTTGCCCAGGCCTTAATGAAATCATTTTAAGCATTTTGTTAACTGGTCTGGTATCTGCATTGACAGTTGGGGGTAAGGCCTTTGGGAAAACACTTGCTTTGAATAAAACGACCCACATTGTTTTTTCCACTGCGAAAATGCTGACTACCTTTGATAACATTTTTTTACGCACAGGGAGAAACAAATCGAAAAAAAAATCTACTCAAGAAAAGCGGTGATCCTTGGGATGGTTCTGGAAAGGATCAACGATCCGGGCATCTTAAAAAAACTATCACCTTCCGAGCTGGAACAACTGGCTAAAGAAATTCGGGAAATGATGCTCAATATCATTTCGTGTCGGGGGGGGCACCTAGCCTCAAGTCTGGGCGTTGTTGAACTTACTATCGCCCTACATCGTGTTTTTAACACTCCGGATGATAAAATTATCTGGGATGTGGGCCATCAGTGTTATCCTCATAAAATACTTACTGGGAGAAAAGATAAGTTTCCTACCATCCGGGATTTTGGAGGCCTGAGCGGTTTTCCCAAAAGACAGGAAAGCATCTTTGATACTTTTGATGTGGGACATAGTAGCACATCTATCTCCGCGGCCCTGGGGATGGCCTTGGCCAGGGATTTACAAAAAAAGGATTTCAGTGTCGTCGCGGTGATCGGTGATGGGGCCCTGACGGGAGGTATGGCTTTTGAGGCCCTGAATTATGCGGGCCATATTAAAACGAATATCACCGTTGTTTTAAATGATAATGAAATGTCCATCAGCAAGAATGTTGGAGGTCTGCCTTCGTATCTGGCTAGGATAAGAACTGATCCCAAGTATTTTCGTTTAAAAGAAGATTTCGAGCTGATCATGGGGCGCATTCCGGCAATCGGCAAATCCGTGGTCCGTTCGGCTGAACGAATCAAGGATCGGCTTAAGTATCTCATCGTTCCGGGGGTCCTCTTTGAAGAACTTGGTTTCACTTATCTTGGCCCCATAGATGGACATAATGTTGTCCGGCTGGGGGAAATGCTCAGCCAGGCCAAGAGTCTTAAGGGTCCTGTGTTATTGCACGTGGTTACACAAAAGGGCAAAGGATATTCCCATGCTGAAAAAAAACCCCACCAGTTTCATGGAATTGGACCTTTTGATAAGAAAACCGGGGAGGTATTGGTGGATAACACCGCTTGCCCAGCACATAGGACTTATAGCGAAATTTTTGGCAGCACATTGCTGGACGAAGCCTCCAGGGATAGCTCTATCGTGGCCATAACCGCAGCCATGCCGGCGGGAACCGGCCTGGGGAAATTCTTTGAAACGTTCCCTGATAGGGCATTTGATGTGGGTATTGCTGAGCAGCATGCTGTAACTATGGCTGCAGGCCTGGCCATCGAAGGAATGAAACCAGTCGTGGCAATTTACAGCACATTCCTGCAAAGAGCCTACGATCAGCTTCTCCAAGATGTCTGCATGCAAAAACTTCCCGTAGTGTTTGCCCTTGATAGGGCCGGCATTGTGGGAGGTGATGGGGAAAGTCATAACGGTCTTTATGACTTCTCCTACTTAAGGCCTATGCAGGGTATGGTGATCATGGCACCTTCCTGTGGCATGGAATTGGCGTCCATGCTAAAAACTGCCCTCACACTAAAATGCCCGACAGCTATTCGTTTTCCCCGGGGCAAATCTTCCCCTCCCAGTGCTTTGGCTCCTCTCATTCCCCCGGGGAAGGGGGAACTTCTGAAAAAGGGTAAGGATCTTTTGATACTTGCTATTGGTTCCATGGTTGGCCCTGCCTTGGAGGCACACCGTATCCTGGCGCATAAAGGTATTTCGTGCTGCGTTATTAATGCCCGTTTTGTCAAACCCCTTGATCGGGATCTTATTTGCAGCTGGGCCAGGAAATGCAGGCGGGTTTTAATTGTTGAAGAGCACCTTACCACCGGAGGATTCGGTAGTGCTGTTCTGGAAATGTTTAACGAAGAGGGCCTAACAAAGATCCACCTCAACAGAATGGGGCTTACCGATCCCTTTACCGGCCAAGGGGGCAGAGATAACCTGCTTTCCCTTTATAACCTGACCGGGGAGGGGATTGCTCTAGAGGCGGAAGGAATTTTCTTTGGGCGAAGGGGCCTGCTCAGCAGGGATGGTGCTAAAAAATAAAATGAAAAAACGTCTCGATCTTCTGCTGGTAGACAAAGGCCTTGTTTCTACCAGAAGCAGGGCCCGGGGGGAAATTATGGCGGGCAATGTTTTTGTTGACGGAAAGAGGCAGGATAAGGCCGGCTTGCTATGCTCTCCCAAGGCGCTTTTGGAGCTTAGGGCTTCTGCAAATCCCTATGTCAGCAGGGGGGGAATCAAACTCAGGAAAGCCTTACAGGATTTTAAGATAGAACTTTGGGGAAAAACTGTTCTGGACATTGGTGCTTCAACGGGGGGTTTTACCCATTGTTGCCTCGAACATGGGGCGAAAAGGGTTTTTGCCCTCGATGTGGGTTATGGGCAGCTGGATTGGAGGCTGAGAAACGACCCCCGCGTTATAAACATGGAACGTACCAATGCCCGCTATATCACAAAAAAATGTTTTCCCGAAGTTCCTGATCTGGCTACCATTGATGTTTCCTTTATTTCCCTGGCATTGATATTACCGGTTGTTGTTGCGCTATCTGTGCAAGAAATAATCTGTCTGATAAAACCTCAATTTGAAACAACTCCGGGCCGTGTTGGCAAAGGGGGGGTTGTCAGGGATCCTGCCGTTCACCTGGAGGTCATAAACAAAGTTCTGAACCTGGCCAACGAACTTTCCTATCGGATTGCCGGGCTTACTCATTCCCCCATCAAAGGACCCAAAGGAAACATTGAATACCTGCTTTACATAGTGGATCCCGGTAATAAGGGTAAAACAATAGCGGAGGAAACCCGTTTAAAGGCCTCTGCCGCTGTTACCCTGGCCTTTCATGATCTTGAGGCAGCTGATAAAAAGAAGGAGATAACAAAAAAGAAATGTTAAAGGGTATCGGCGTAGTACCGAACTGGCAAAAAACGAGGGCACAGGAGGTTATACACCGCATCGAAAATTTTTTTGCCAAATATAATATTCCCATCTTCATTCTGCCCGAAAAGCTACCTTTGCTCAAGCTACCATCACCCATAGAGGAATTCAAATCCTGGCCCGAAAAAGTCGAACTCGTAATCGTGGTGGGCGGGGACGGTACTTTTCTGCGCGTAGCAAGGGAAATGGCCTTTACAGATTTGCCACTCCTAGGAATCAATCTGGGGCACAAGGGATTTCTTTCGGAAATCGAGGTAAGCAATCTGGAAACTTTTCTCGAAAAAATTCTGACAGGCAATTATTCCTTTGGTGAAAGAATAATGTTGCAAACGGAGGTCTACCGTGGTAATGAATCTGTTTTTTCTTCCATATCACTAAATGATGCCATTATCTCACGGGGTCCATTTTCACGCATCATCAAGCTCGATTCTTATATTAATAACGACTTCCTGGAAAGTTATCCCGGGGATGGGGTTATTATCTCCACCCCCACGGGTTCGACTGGCTACTCGCTTTCTGCCGGTGGTCCGGTTGTTAACCCAGCCCTGAATGTTCTCCTTATCACGCCGATCTGCCCCCATCTTCTTTATAAGCGTTCAGTTATCGTCAATAGTGATGATGTTATCTCCATCATTGTGGCTACCTCTTCTGCTGATATTTACCTCACCATGGATGGCCAGGAAGGTTTTCCATTGCATTACAAGGATAAAATTATCGTTAAAAAGGCAAGCTGTGCCACTAAGGTCCTTACCTTCCAAAAGAGTAATTTTTACAAACTGTTGCATGACAAGCTGCTTGATGCCTGATTAAGTTTGATTTGCATGATCTTCAAACCCCAATGGAGGAAAGGTTTACGTGCTATTATATTTAAATCTGCAAAATTTTGCTCTCATTGATAACCTTTCCCTGGATTTTTTCCCGGGATTTAATGTGCTGACAGGTGAAACAGGGGCTGGAAAATCAATTATCGTCGGGGCACTGGGCCTTATTTTAGGTGAAAGAGCCTCGGCGGAACAGGTACGAACCGGTAGTGAGCAGGCCTTTATTGAAGCAGTTTTTTCCCCTCCCAGGGGCTACCCAGCTTTTGAAATGATGATGGCAGAAAATGGCCTGCCACTCGATGAAGAAATCATCATTAGCAGGGAAATATCCCTCAGCGGACGCAACCTTTGCCGCATTAACGGCAAGGTTGTTCCCCTTGTTACATTAAAAAATTTGGGCAGTTTTCTCGTGGATATGCATGGCCAACATAGCCATCAGTCACTCCTAAAAACGGAACAGCATCTATTTCTTTTAGACGATTTTGGCGATGCTGAGCACGCCCGGCAAATTATCCTTTACAGGGAGGTTTTTTCCCGTTGGAAAAAAGCTCTTGGGAAGTTATCATCCCTTGGTAAAAACACCGACGAAAGGGCCAAACAACAGGAACTGCTTAAGTACCAATATGAGGAAATCATGGCAGCATCCCTCAGCGAGGAGGAAGAAAAAAGTTTGGGCCGTCGTTTGGCCATCCTTGATAACCTGGAAAAAATACTACTGACCGTACATAAGGCCTACACAGATATTTATTCCGGCAGTAACGGTAACCTTTCCATAATAGATAGGTTAAATATGCTGATAGATGAATTTTCGCCACTACAAAAAATAGATCCCCGTCTGGAAAACTATGTAAACCTCTTAAGCGGGGTCTCTGCCACCCTTTCTGAACTGGGGCACGATCTTTATGATTACCAGGGTAGTCTTTCCTATTCCCCGGAGGAAAGAGGGGATATTGAAAACCGGCTGGAAGTTTATTACCGCCTCAAACGGAAATACCGGGCAGCTGTTAAAGAGATTCTTTCCCTAGCCGAGGACTGCCGGGAACAAATGGAAACTCTCAAAGACAGCGAAGAAGAAGCATTATCCCTGGAAAAGGAATGTAGTGAATTGGCATTGCAGGTCAAGGAGGCTGCCGGGCGGCTTTATGAATTAAGAAAAGCCACGGCGCTAAGGTTGACGGCCGGGGTGGAAAGTGTCCTTGGGGATTTGGGAATTGAAGGGGGGATCTTTTCCGTTTCTTTCCAGGCCCTTCAAACGCCTTCAGCAACCGGAGCCGAGGAGGTTGAGTTCCTTTTTTCGGCAAACCCTGGAGAGGATCCCAAACCCCTTGCCAAAATTATTTCGGCAGGTGAAATGGCCCGGGTTATGCTGGCTCTCAAGAGCATTCTAGCCGAACAGGATCGTATCTCCACCCTTGTTTTTGATGAAATTGACAGCGGCATCGGAGGCAAAACAATACAGCAGGTTGCTCAGAAAATGGCCGAACTGGGCCGTAAACATCAAATTATCTGTGTAACCCACAGCCCCCACCTTGCCGGCAGGGCTGATCACCAATATCATCTTTTTAAGGAAGTACGAAAGGGGCGCTCCACCACCAAGGCGAAGCGTCTGCAAGGGGAGGAAAGGTTGCTGGAAATTGCCCGTATGCTGGATGGCAGCGGAAGTGAAATAACAAAAAAACATGCCGCAGAACTTTTGAAAAGGAAAACAATTGGAGATGATTAATAATTAGATGATCCAAAAATTTAATAATCTAAAATTAGTTAATTTTTTTTTACCAACAAATTGTAAAAGATGCCCCTTTTTTTGAAAAGGGGTTTTTCTTTTTTTATGACAGATAAAACCTTCGTGTTATGTAAACCTAACAGGCATAAAAAAACCTCCTGGAGGCCAATTTAAAATTACCGAACCAAAAAATTAGCTCTACAAAAGGAGGTCAATTTTGCCTTGGTAAAAAATAGGGATAACAATAAAATTAAAACCTTTTTGATTATCTTTTGCCTGTTTTTATTTTTATTTCTGGCTTTTCTGCCCTACGAAATAAATATGCGTTTAGATGATAATATCCGTATATTTAAGGGCCAGGAACACTCCTTGCAGGTGCGTTTCCCTTTTGATCTTTATATAAGGGTCGACAAGGAAGGCATTTTGGACATTAACGGAAACCCTATAACCTCGAGTGCATTTAATCGCTTTAATTACCACAATGATATTTTTCTCCGGGGAATAACCGAAGGTGATGTTACCCTTGAATTAAGTTTTTTTGAGGGTTTAATTACCCTCAAACAGCTTACCGTCAATGTTTTGCCGGAAAAGGAAGTTATGGCCGGTGGACACTCTATTGGCATAAAATTGCATGAGGAAGGAATTGTTGTGGCCGGCTATCATTACTTGCCTAATAGGGATGATTCTTTTTCCCCGGCCAAGGAAAGCGGGGTGCAGGTGGGTGACATACTGCTAAAAGTAAACGAGATCAGCCTCCGTGATATTGATCGGGCCGCTGATGTAATAAAAAGGGAATCAGAAAAGGGGGCTCTTACCTTTTTGTTAAATAGAAAAGGAAATATTTTTGAAACGACTGTCAGACCATTTTTTTGTACGGTAGAGCAGGATTATCGCATTGGTTTGTATATTCGTGATAATGCAGCCGGCGTGGGAACGCTGACGTTTTATGATCCCGGCAGCAGTTCTTATGGTGCACTTGGCCATGTTATTACTGATATCGACACAAATATTGCTATGGAAATAAGCGAGGGGTTAATTGTCAGAGCAGATGTCATCAATGTTAAAGCGGCAGAAAGGGGTCAACCCGGTGAAAAAGCCGGCATTTTTAGGGAGGGGAAAGATATTGTCGGAAGTATAGAAAAAAATACCTCTTTCGGCATTTATGGCAAGTTAAAGAATATAGTAGATCATACAACACCTTATCCGGATCCCCTGCCGCTAGCCCTGACGTTTGAAGTAGAAACCGGCCCAGCAGAGCTTCTTACAGTCATTGAAGGTAATAAAATACAGAGTTTTAAAATATATATCGAAAGAACGGCTAATCAAAATAAACCTAGTGATAAGGGTATGATTATCAGGGTTATTGATGAAGATCTTCTGCAGGTAACCGGCGGAATAGTGCAGGGTATGAGCGGCAGTCCAATTATCCAAAATGGGCGGCTCGTCGGGGCTGTAACCCATGTTTTTGTTAACGATCCCACCAGAGGCTATGCCATTTATGCCGAATGGATGGCCAGGGAATGTGAAATATTACCTGTTTTTAAGTAATTATAGCACGGTAGACACTTTAATATATTTAATAAAGATAAAATATAAAGAATATTTTTCAATGTGGAAGGATTAGCTTTTTCTATGTCGAATTATTTTAAAAGGTAAAAATTACTAAGGGGGATGGAATATGTTAAATGTTTTAATTGCGGACGACAATAAGGACTTTAACGATCTATTGTCTGAGTTTCTAGACAAAGAGGATGGCCTGCAGATCGTAGGCAATGCCTATAACGGCAAGGAAGTATTAGAAATTATGAACGAAGAAAAAGTCGATATCATACTTTTGGATATTATTATGCCTCACCTGGATGGGATAGGCGTTTTAGAGGAACTAAACAATATGAATCTTTCCCCGCGGCCCAAGGTAATCATGCTGACAGCCTTTGGAAATGAAAATATTACACGTCGCGCCGTGGAACTTGGTGCTTCCTATTACATTCTAAAACCCTTCGACTTGGAACTCCTGGCGGAAAGAATCCGCCAATTGGGCCGGGAAAACACACATCAGCCCAAGGAAATGTCCGCCACATCACAAAAAAATGCCAACGCCAAAAATGGTGGGGATAACAATTATATAGAGGAAATAACTAATATTATTCATGAAATAGGCATTCCGGCACATATAAAAGGTTACCTTTACCTAAGGGATGCTATCTCTATGGTTGCCCAGGAAATAGAACTTCTTGGTTCCATTACAAAAATTTTATACCCCAGGATTGCGCAAAAATTTGAAACCACACCAAGTCGCGTGGAAAGGGCAATTAGGCATGCCATCGAGGTGGCATGGTCTAGGAATAATATAGATACGATTAAAAAATTTTTTGGCTATACAATTAATACCGAAAAAGGTAAGCCTACTAATTCTGAATTCATTGCTCTCATTGCTGACAGAATACGCCTAAAAAATGGGAAATACGATTACAAAGCACTTTAGGAACCGAATATAAGTCTCCCAAAAAAAGCACCCTTAAAAATAGGTGCTTTTTTTAATTTAGGGCATACTAAAGATTATGAAAAAGGTAGCCTATATCAGGGGTGTTGTTAAAAAAGATGTCATAACCAAGATGCTTTGCCAACGTCTACGACCGGGTGATATTGCTCTGATCGCCCATGCCGATCTCGATGAAATTGCCGCGCAAGAGCTGGCAGAACGAGGGGTAAAGGCGGTTATCAATACTTGCAATATTTTCAGCGGGGATTATCCCGCCCAAGGGACAAAAATACTGTTGGAAGAAGGTATTTTCATCCTCGATATGGTGGGGGGGAAAATATTTTCTTTACTGGAAGAGGGCGAAAGGATTGTCATCCGGGGGGACACTGTCCTGTCTAGGGGAAAAAAGGTTGCTCGGGGAAGAATAATGAAGAAGGAAATATATTCTGAGCAGATGCTCCGCGCCGAAGAAAATCTTAATCATAAATTGGATCATTTCGTTCAAAACACTCTTAAGTTTGCCCGCAAGGAAAAAAGCCTTATCCTGGATAAATTGGCTTTCCCCAAGCTTAAAACCAAAATCGAGGGCAGGCATGTCTTAATTGTCGTACGGGGCAAAAATTATAAAAAGGATTTGCGTGCTATCTCCTCCTACATTAGGGAAGAAAAGCCGGTTCTCATTGGGGTCGATGGGGGGGCTGACGCCTTGGGGGAGCTTGGCTTCAACTGCCAGATTATCATAGGGGATATGGATAGCGTTAAGGATGCAACCCTTCACAAAACTGGGGAAATAATTGTTCATGCCTACCCGGATGGAAAGGCACCGGGAATGGCACGAATAACCGGCCTGGGCCTCCAGGCTAAGGTTATACCTGCCCCGGGGACCAGCGAGGATCTGGCATTTTTGCTCGCCTACGAACAAAAAGCAGCACTCATCGTGGCGGTTGGCTCCCATTCCAATATGCTGGATTTTTTGGAAAAAGGAAGAAAGGGTATGGCCTCCACATTCCTTGTTCGCCTAAAAATTGGGGCGAAACTCGTGGATGCGAAAGGACTTGCCCATCTCTACCGGAGTAACCTAAAATGGCAGTCTGTTTCCATCTTGCTTATAGCTGCTTTTTTCCCCTTGGCAGTACTTATCGCGCTTTCACCCCTCGTGCGCCATTTTTTATACCTGTTTTTTTGGAAAATGAAATTTTTTTAATAGTTAGGAGATACTAGGCAACCAATGGATCGTCAAAACCATCTCATATCGCTAGTCGCAGTTTTCTTGTCCCTTGGTATAGGCATACTTTTTGGTGCTTCGATGGGTGTAAACGCTCTGGTTTTAAACCAAATTACCGTTATCGAGCAACTACGGGATGATATCAGGTACTCCCAGGATGAAAAGCACGAATACGCCCTTGAGATTGGCCGATTAAGGAAGGAGATCGATGAATGGGCTGCCCTGGAAAAGGATTACCTGAATCCTGTTTTTATCAAAGATAAACTCGCAGATTACACGGTTGGGGTGCTTTGCCAGGGGGATTTACCCGATAAACTAAAAGAATTTCTTGAGCTGGGGGGCTGTCATTATCGGGTTTTTTTATTTAAAGAGGGTATCAAAAGGGATGAGCTCTGCCCGGCTCTAGGTAAGCCGAAAGAGGATCCTGGTCTTCTTGTTGCCGATCTTGTTACCGGAAAGCTTCAGGTACCTGACATAGAAAAAAACATTTTATCGGTATATGAAAAAAACCCCTCGCCATCCCCAAAAGGTGATCCCGGCTCATCATTTCATAGGGATCAAAGGGAAACTGCTCCCAAAGAGATTTTCTTTGCAGTAGGCATGTTGGATCCGCCCTTGTTGGAGGCTGTTGCGGAGCTCTCTTTTCGGCAAAAGAATATCTTTTCTGTTTCTTTTGATAGCCAACAAGGCGATCAAATAAGGCTTGATTCTCTGCCCTCTAGAATTAAACTTTTGCAGTCAATCCAGGATTCTTCTGCATAAGCTTTCGTTTGCAAGGCACCGATCAATAAAAAATATGGCAAAGGTGAGCAAATGTTTGTATCAGCTATTGTGCCGGCTTATAACGAGGAAGGTTGGGTGGGTGATACAGTAGCCGCACTACGCAGCCTTGCGGAGATCGATGAGGTTATTGTCAGCGATGACGGCTCCCAGGACAGAACCTCCGCCGAGGCACAAGGTGCCGGGGCCATTGTTTGCCGCAGTAATGTCAACAGGGGTAAATCCCAGGCCCTCCGTGAAGGGGTATTCATGGCTAGGGGTGATGTTTTTGCCTTTGTCGATGCAGATCTACGGGAAACTGCTGCCGGCATTAGGAAATTGATCCATGCTGTCCAAGCTGGTGAAACCGATATGGCCATCGCTGCATTCGGATCGGACCGACCCGCCGGCCTGGGTCTGACGAAATCGCTGGCTTACTGGGGAATCCGTTATTTTACCGGAGAAAAAATGCATTATCCTCTTTCCGGGCAGAGGGTTCTAAGACGCGATCTATGGAATAGGCTGAGTTTCTCCGGTGAAGGGTTTGCTGCAGAGGTGGAACTGACCATTGAGTGTATCCGAAAGGGTTTTCGGGTCAAGGAGATACCTGTTAGAATGTCCCACCGCCTGGGGGGAAACGATCTTCGCTCTTTTCTGCACCGCGGGAAACAATTTGTAGAAATCTTGCGTTTGCTCGGCTGTAGGAGCGCACAGCTGTTCCATAAGGTACCAAAATGATCTATCTGTTGCCTGTTTTAGCGGCAATTCTGTTGCCACTTCTGTTTATCCGCCTGGGCCTTCCCCTTTACATCAATTGGCAAACGGAAAAAAATTTATTGATTTTAAATTTCGAGGATAAAAAAGTTGCCACAGCCGGGGGGGTAATTCTTTTTCTTTCCTTGTTGCTAGGTTATCCTTTTTTCCCTATGTTGCCTTTTTCACTGATATTTTCCCCGATGCTGTTATTTTTTTATCTTTTTGGGGTCACCTTCCTTGGGGCCATAGATGATCTTTGGGGTGAGAAGGAATGTAAGGGTTTGCGGGGGCACTTGAAAAAGTTTTTACGGGGCGAAGGGGTTTCTACAGGTATATATAAAGCCGCCGGGGGGCTGTTGCTTGGCACTTTTGTTTCTTACAGAATATATGGGGGGCATTGGTCGTTTTGGTTCATGGGCGGTCTATACCTGGCACTTCTTTCAAATCTATTTAACCTTCTTGATACCCGGCCCGGTAGGGTGGTGAAAACGTTTGTTTTAACATCCCTACCCCTTATTTTATACTTTAATTTCGC
>DUNV01000117.1 GCA_012839215.1 Bacillota bacterium | reverse complement strand
AGGGTTTCATCGGGGAGGCACTAAAATTTTATCAGGAGTTATTAAGCTTTTTCCCCGGTGATCTAGCCATTTTGAAAAAGGTTGCACGCACATTCTATACCATGGGTCCCTATCATCTTGCCGAGGCCGAAAGGCTTTATCGCCTTATCCTGGCCACCGATCCGGGTAATCTGCAGGTTGCCGAAAATCTTGGGCGCGTGCTATCTGTTTCGCCAAACGGGCGGGATGAGGCCAGGCTTGTTTACCGTGATGCCCTGTTGCACTGCAAGAGTGATCTGGACAAGCTGACCTTTTATTCCCATTTACTTTCTTTGTCTCCCGGCGATAGCGATATTCTACTACGTATGGGCGGGCTTTACCAGCGCCAGGGTATGTTTGTCGAGGCCCTAGACTGTCTGGAAAAGGCGAGGGATTTAACGGATGATCCTGAGGAAATTCCAGCATTGGCTCACCTTTATTACCTTCTCAATGATTTACAAAAGGCCAAATCATTACTGCGTTCCCTGCCGCCTGGGGAGGGGGAACCCCGCAATTTAAGCCACTACCTGCTAGGTGTAATCAGGGGGGAAGAGGGGCGATGGGATGATGCCTTAAGGTTTCTTAGCAAGGTGCCCCCGGGAAGTGTTTATTATTGGAGGGCAATAACCGGTCTGATCAGGATATATTTACACCGGGACGATGATGCCAAAGCGGTAGATCTGGCCCGGGCGATCCCCCCTGGGCAGTATGATAGCCTGGGCAGTGAATTTTTTGAAGTTTGCCAGTTGTTGGATGATACTCTACAGCGTAAGACTGAGCGGGGAGCGGAAGAGTGGAAAAAGTATATTAGTGGGGCCATGCCCTCTTTTTATCTTAAAAGGGATATTTATAACAAAAGCATGGGAACAATCTTCTGGCGAAAATATGAAGCCCTGCAGGTGCTCGGCAGTGGCCCGGCTGGACAAGTCCTGCTGGGCAGGGAAAGGCAAAAGGGTGTTATGGTCGCTATCAAGCACCTGTATGGGGATTACCTGAATGATCCCCATATTGTCCGGCGCCTTCAGGGTATATTGAGGATCTGGCGCCATTCAATGGGGAATAACCCCTGTCGGGTTTCCATTTATGAAGATACTTTTTACGAGGGCTCCTTTTTCTATGCCATGGAGTATCTGGAACGCAGCCTATCCCAAATGATCAAGTTTTGGGCCCCCGCGCCGGCCAAAGTTGCCATTGAAACAGCCCTACTGATTTGTAATGCACTGGAACACTATTATAGTTGCCATTTGGGCAGCCCCCATGGAGGGCTAAAGCCGGGCAACATTCTTATATCTGCAAATGGCGAGCTGAAAATAAGCGATTTTGATTTTTTTTCTGTCCTCCTGGGCAAGAGGGTGCTTTATGCCAGGGAGATAAAAAAGTACCCTTCCTTTTTAGAGACTTTTTACTATTTTGCCCCGGAAAGATTTAATGTGGGACTTTTTCTTCATAATTTGCTGTCGGGTTTGGGAAACAGCCAGGGTTTGGAAACAACATTGGAAGGTATCGATCAGAGGGCTGATTTTTATTCCCTGGGGATTATTCTTTACCAGTTGGCTACGGGGTTTTTCCCCTTTGAAATTGGTTCCGTTGGGGCCCTGCTGGCCTTTCATAGAAATAAAAAAGCCTTAATACCGCCGCGATCCATAAATCCGGCGGTTGATCCCGGGCTTGAGGAGATCATTGTTACCCTGACGGCCAGGGAGCCGGCCAGGCGATTTGCAACCACCGGTGAGATCAAAAAAGCCCTTGAAGAGGCAGGGGCGCCACGGTAGACGGAACCAGGGATTTTTACGGCGAGTGAGGTGCAGATGATGGATCTACAACAAAGGATTGCTTTGATAAGAACAGCAGAAGGCAGCGAAAAGGCTGACCTGGTTATTATTAACGGAACGCTGGTCAATGTTTACAGCGGGGAATTATTAAAAGGATATGGGGTTGCCGTTCGTGGGGAACATATTGCCTATATAGGCAAAGATGTGGAACATTCAGTAGGGCCTGCCACGGAGGTTATTGATGCCACCGGCAAAATTGTTGTGCCTGGCTTCATCGATGCACATATCCACATGTGCTACTATTGTTCGCCCGGCGAATTTTTAAAGTATAGCCTTAAAGGTGGTACAACCACCATCGTTACCGAACTTATTGAATTATCCTTTCCATTGGGCAGCCGGGGGATTATCGAATACATGGAATCCTGCCGGGATCAGCCGGCCAAAATATTCGGCGTTATCCCTACTATGGTTACCCTGAGTTCCAGGGCGGCAGAAGAAACAATTAGCAGGGAGGAAATCAGGGGGCTCCTTTCTAGAAAGGATCTTTTAGGACTAGGCGAAACATACTGGCAAGCTCTTGCCGGGGGAAACGCAAGGCTTTTGGAATATTTCGGGGAGTCTGGAGAGGTGGGCAAGGTTATCTCCGGGCATTCGGCCGGAGCCAAGGGACGCAAGCTTGCTGCCTATGTTGCCGGCGGGGTCACCTCCTGCCACGAACCAATCACCATGGAGGAGGTGCTGGAAAGGCTACGCCTGGGGCTTCATGTTCTGGTCCGGGAGGGGGAAATACGCCGGGATCTCGGGGCTATTAGGGGTATACAAAAGCGGGCGGCGGATCTTAGACGGCTTTCACTCGTTTCCGATGGTGTCTCCCTGAAACAGTTGGTTGAAGAGGGGCATATGGATATTATTCTGCAAAGGGCCATTGATCAGGGTCTCGATCCTGTGACGGCTATTCAAATGGTTACCATTAATCCTGCGGAGTATTTAAACCTTGCCGGTTGCCTCGGGGGAATTGCCCCGGGAAGATGCGCCGATATGGTTATCATTCCGGACTTGCATACTATTCAGGCGGAATATGTTATTAGCAAAGGGAGGATTGCTGCCCGCCAAAAGGAACTACTTGTGCAGCCTAGAAGACATGTTTATCCTTCATGGATGTGCCAATACATGCGCATCAGGAAGAAATTTAGTCCTGAGGATTTTCAAATCAGGGTCCAGGGCGATGGACCGGCAAAGGTGCGTGTAATTGAGCAAGTTACCGGACTGGTAACAAAGGAGTCCTTCCATACTGTTCTGCCACGAGCGGGTATGATCGAAGCTGATACCGGCAGGGATTTGCTAAAAGTATCCAGCATTGACTTTCAATCCCGCACGGCGAAGCAATTCGTCGGCCTAATTAAGGGGCATGGATTAAAAAAGGGGGCCATTGCTACCAGCATGGCCTGGGACCTGACAAATATTGTTGTCGTTGGGGCCGATGAGGAGGATATGGCCCTTGCTGTCAACAGAATAGTGGAAATGCAGGGTGGCATCGTTGTTTCCGCCGCAGGGCAAATTCTCGCCGAGCTGCCCCTGCCTATTGGCGGTTATCTTAGTAACGCTTCTATTGAAGAATTACAGCGGGGGAGCGAAAAAATACAGCTGGCAGCCGCCGGGCTGGGTTTTCCTTTTGCCGCCGTCAACATTACGTTGATAACCCTGACTACCCCGGCAATTCCATTCCTCCGCATTTGCGAAGATGGGCTTATTGATGTGCGGACAGGCGGAAAGGTGGACCTTATCATAAGTTGAGAGCACAATCCTAAATTTGGCAAGTTAATCTTGACAAATTATTAAGGTGATGGTATTGTTGAAACAAGGGTTAGCACTCTCGATTCAAGAGTGCTAATTTTTAAAAAAGCAAAGGGGGGGCAGGAATGAATCTCAGCGCCCGTAAAAAGGAGATTCTACGAGCGGTGGTGACCGACTATGTCAAGGTAGCCCAGCCTGTGGGTTCAAGAACTGTTGCCAGGCGCTATCTAGTTGGTTTGAGTCCTGCCACCATAAGAAACGAGATGGCCGATTTGGAGGAGATGGGCTATCTTATCCAGCCACATACTTCTGCGGGAAGGATTCCCTCCCAAAAAGGCTATCGCTTTTATGTAGACGAACTTATGGAGGCGACAGATCTACCTGAAAAAGAAAAGAAAACGATCAAAAAGGCTTTCCATGATCGCAAGCTAAGGGAAATTGAGGACATTATCAAATATACATCCCGGCTTCTTTCTTCTTTGACCAATTATACCTCACTGATTCTCGGTCCGCGCCTAAAAAAGAGCGCCTTTAAGAAACTGCAAATTATGCCTGTCGATGCCCAAAGGGGCTTGCTTGTCCTGGTGACGGATACCGGTTTTGTAAAAAACAAGTTGATCAATTTGCCGCAAACATTATCGGCAAACGAGCTAAGCCGCATTGTTTCCTATCTTAATAGCAAGCTAAAGGGCCTGACTGTTAATAAAATTACAGCCACCCTGATCGGGGAACTGCGCCGGGATCTATATTATCATGTTAAGTTTCTGGAGGACACCTTTACTTTATTGGAGGAGAGTTTGGCCGAAGATGAAAGGCGAGTCTTCCTGGGTGGAACTACCAATATACTAAATCAGCCCGAATTTGGGGATATTGAGAAGGTAAAAGCCTTGCTCACGCTTTTCGAACAGCATTCATTGCTGGCCGCATTACTCGCTAGACCGGTAGTTGGTGTCGAGGGTGTGGTTATTAAAATAGGCAGGGAAAACCTTCTCGAGGAGGTGCGGGATTGCAGCCTGGTGATGACCACCTACTGTCTCGGCAGGGAAGTAGTAGGCACCATTGGTTTGCTAGGCCCAACGCGCATGGAATACTCCAAAACTGTTGCGGTGTTGCAGCAGGTTGTTAGCTCATTGCAAAAGTTATAAAGGTTGAAGATAAACTATAAAAAGGCGGTGATGGCATTGACAGAAGATAGCCTGCATCTACCTGATAAAGAGGAGGAAAAAAAGGAAAACAGCAGCAGTGAGCCCTCCCTGGATGGGGGAGAAACAAATGGTGTTACTTCCGGGTTAGCGACTGAATTGCAGACCAGGGTAGAGGAGCTCGAACAGGAAAACAAAGAATTAACAGCCAGATTGCTCAGGCTGCAGGCCGACTTTGATAATTATCGCAAAAGGATGAGGGCAGAAAAGGAAACCCTGGAGGAAAACGCCAACTTTAATTTTATCAAAAAGTTATTGCCGGTGATGGATAATCTGGATAGGGCTTCCTCATCTTCAACAGAAGCCAAGGAGGCCATTGCGGAGGGGCTGGCCCTGATTTCTAAGCAGTTTATGGGGATATTGGAAAAAGAGGGAGTTACACCCATGGATTGCCAGGGCAAGCCTTTTGATCCATATTATCATGAAGCTGTCACCCAGGAAAATAGTCCGGACCATGCTCCGGGAACTGTTATCGAGGAAATACAGAAGGGATATCTAATGAAAGGCAAGGTTTTGCGCATAAGTATGTGCAGGGTTTCAGGTGAATAATTGCCTTTAGAAAAAATGATATTACTAGAATTGGAGTCAATATTTTATTTAAGGAGGGTATTAAGATGTCAAAAGTAGTGGGTATTGATCTAGGAACGACAAACTCTGTAATTGCTGTTCTTGTTGGCGGAGAACCCGAAATCATTTCTAACGCAGAAGGCAGCAGGCTGACTTCTTCCGTTGTTGCTTTTACAAAAGAGGGGGAAAGGATTGTCGGCCAGGTAGCCAGGCGGCAGGCAATCACCAATCCCGATCGCACCATTTCCTCCATTAAAAGGGAAATGGGTTCAAATCTTAAAGTGGAAATTGATGGCAAAAAATACACTCCCCAGGAGTTTTCGGCTATGATCCTGCAAAAGCTGAAAACAGATGCTGAGAGCTATCTTGGGGAGAAAGTCGATAAGGCGGTTATCACGGTCCCGGCCTATTTTAGCGACAGCCAAAGGCAGGCCACCAAGGATGCCGGGAAAATAGCCGGCCTGGAGGTGCTGCGTATTATCAATGAACCCACAGCGGCAGCGCTCGCTTATGGCATGGATAAAGGTGAGGACCATACAATTTTGGTTTATGATTTAGGCGGGGGAACATTTGACGTTTCCATTCTCGAGCTTGGCGAGGGAGTTTTTGAGGTTAAATCAACCAGTGGGAATAATCGCCTTGGCGGGGATGATTTTGATCAAAGGGTCACTGATTTTCTGGTTTCTGAATTTAAAAAGGATTCAGGTGTCGATCTTTCTAAAGATCGCATGGCCCTGCAGCGCCTGAAAGATGCAGCCGAAAAGGCAAAAATAGAACTTTCCACTGTAACGACCACTAACATAAACCTACCCTTTATTACAGCCACAGCGGATGGTCCCAAGCACCTGGATATTGATCTGACGCGGGCGAAATTTGAAGAGCTGATTTCCGATCTTGTCGATAAAACGGTAGGCCCTATCAAGCGGGCCCTTTCTGATGCCGGCCTTGATTCTTCCGGTATCGATCGGGTGCTCCTGGTTGGGGGCTCGACAAGGGTGCCCTTGGTGCAAAAAGTTATCAAGGATATTCTTGGAAAAGATCCCCATAGGGGAGTTAACCCAGACGAGGTGGTTTCCCTAGGCGCTGCCATTCAGGCCGGTGTCCTTTCGGGGGAAGTAAAGGACGTCCTGCTTCTCGACGTAACTCCGCTTTCCCTGGGGATAGAAACGCTTGGTGCTGTATTTACCAAAATTATTGAACGTAACACGACGATTCCCACTTCCAAAAAACAAATCTTTTCCACCGCGGCGGATAGCCAGACCAGTGTGGAGATCCACGTTCTGCAGGGTGAACGTCCCATGGCTTCCGATAACAAGACTCTGGGTCGCTTTATACTCGATGGGATTCCGCCGGCTCCCCGTGGCATACCACAGATCGAAGTTTCTTTTGATATTGATGCTAACGGCATTGTCAATGTTTCTGCCAAGGATCTGGGTACCGGCAAGGAACAAAAGGTAACCATCACCGCCTCTTCGGGTCTCTCCAACGAGGATATCGAGGATATGGTTAAACAGTCCAAGCAACATGCCGAGGAGGACAAAAAGCGCAAGGAACTGGCGGAGGCAAAAAACCAGGCCGATTCTTTAGTCTATTCGGCTGAAAAGACGATGCGGGATCTCGGTGAAAAGGTTACCGGGGATAAAAAGTCCAAAATTGAAGAATCGATCAAGGATCTAAGGGAAGCTGCCGACAGCAATGATCTTGCCAAGATTAAGGCGGCAACCGATTCACTGAACTCAAGCCTCCACGAGATCTCATCGCTACTTTATGAACAGGTCAAGAATGAACAGCAGCAGGCAGGCGGGGGGCAAAGTGCTGGCCCGGGTCCCGGTGCTGCCGGTTCCGGAGGCGGTGGAGGCCAGGATGATGATGTGGTAGATGCAGATTATGAAGTAGTAGATGATGATGACAAGGCTCTATAAAAGGGTGGGCAAATAATGTCTAAGAGGGACTATTATGAAACACTGGGAGTTGGCAGAGAAGCCGGAGTTGAAGAGATAAAAAAAACATACCGGAGGCTGGCCAGGAAGTACCATCCTGATGTCAATCCAGGCGACAAGGAAGCAGAAAGAAAATTTAAAGAAATTCAGGAAGCCTATGATGTTCTTTGTGATCCCCAAAAAAGGGCTACCTACGATCGTTTTGGGCACCAGGGGGATTCTTTTCAGGGTTTTGGCGGATTTGGCAATATGCGGGGTTTTACCTCCGGGTTTGAAGATATCTTTGAAACATTTTTCGGAGGGGGCTTTTCAACCGGGAGGCAGAGGAGCGCTGAATCAGCCCCTCAGCGCGGTGCCGATCTGCGCTACGACGTGGAAATAACCCTGGAGGAGGCTGTCAGGGGAAAGAATACCTTTATACACCTTCGTCGCCTGGAAACATGCCCAGATTGTGGTGGGAGTGGCTCGAAAGATGGCTCATCCACCGTAACCTGCCAGGCATGTAATGGAACCGGGCAGCAACAATTTGTTAAAAATACTGCTTTTGGCAGTTTTGTCAGCGTGAAACCCTGTACGGTTTGTAATGGGGAAGGAACCATTATTAAAGAGCCTTGCCCCAAATGTTTGGGGGTAGGCAGGGTCAGCCGGGAAAGGAAGATCGAGGTTAAGTTGCCGGCTGGCCTCGATAATGGATCCAAAATGAGGATGACCGGCGAAGGGGAGGCCGGTAAAAAAGGAGGCCCCCCGGGGGATCTTTATATTGTCATCTTTGTTAAGCCTCATAA
Organism: Bacillota bacterium; assembly: GCA_012839215.1. Lineage (GTDB taxonomy): Bacteria > Bacillota > Dethiobacteria > DTU022 > UBA8154 > DUNV01. The sequence continues at coordinate 22,870 of DUNV01000117.1, read as the reverse complement.
AATTTTTACACGACAGGACAATGACCTTTTCTGTGAAATACCGCTCAGTTTTGTTTATGCAACTTTGGGGGGCGAAATTGAGGTGCCAACCATTGATGGCAAGACAAAGCTGCGAATTCCCGAAGGCACCCAGCCGGGTTCTGTTTTCCGACTGAAAGGCAAGGGGGTTCCCCATGTGCGGGGATTCGGCAGGGGGGATCAGCTTATCAAGATGAAAGTGGAAATTCCCAAAAGACTTAATGCCAAGCAAAAAAAACTGCTCAGGGAATTTGCCCTGGCCAGTGGCCTGGATGTGTCAGCCGGCCAGGAAAAAGGTTTTATCCATCGTGTCAAGGATACCCTTAGCGGCAAATAGGGGAACATGCAGGCCAGGTAAAACTTTTGTCATATTTTTTCATAATCGGGGATGCTAAATGCTGCCATGGTTCTTTGTCCCGGCCGGGGCTTTACAACAAAAAAAGGTGCCTCTTCCCCCTGATGTGATCCACCACCTGCGTGTTCTTCGCCTGCAAAAAGGTGATCGGGTGGTGCTTGCCGATGGGAAAGGGCTGGCCTTTAGGGCGTCTGTAGGCCACCTGGAAACTTCCGGGGGAGAAGCAACAATCCAGGGTGACGCCCTTGCAAACGATGAACCCTTGTTGGAAGTTGTGCTTTTCCCGGGCATAACCAAGGGTGAAAAGATGGAACAGGTTATCCGGCAATCCGTAGAGCTAGGTGTCAAAAAAATTGTGCCTGTCATCAGCGAAAGATCCATAGTAAGGCTATCCAAACAAAAAAAGGCTGATAGGGGGAAACGCTGGCAAAAGATTGCACGCTTTGCCGCAGGGCAGTGTCGCAGAAGCCTGATTCCCCCAGTCGCACAGCCCTTGGATTTTGAAGGAATGTTGGAATGTTGGAGGAAAGAAAATCTGGAAGCGGTTATTATCCCTTGGGAAGAGGAAAAGGGCACCAGGCTGCAGCAGGCACTTGTTTCTTTTCCGCCGGGAATACGGAAGGTAGGACTCTTTTCCGGCCCCGAGGGCGGAATCTCCCCAGGGGAGATAGAGCAGATCAGGAAATTCCCCCGTGCCTATACCGTGGGCCTGGGCCCCCGGATTCTGAGGGCGGAAACCGCCCCCCTCACGGTGCTTTCTATTCTTATGTATCATTTTGCCTGGTGAAAGGAGTTTGTTTTTTGGATAAGCTACCCAGACAACTAAAAACTGCGATATATACACTTGGCTGCAAAGTAAATTATTTTGAGGCGGAGGCTCTCAAAGAGGAGTTCCGCAGGCAGGGTTTTTCCATCACCGGGGATGAGGAAAATGCGGATGTATGTGTTGTTAACTCCTGTACGGTTACCCACCAGGCTGCCCGGAAAACCAGACAACTAATCCGCAAACTCAGGAAGGCCAACCCCGGGGCCCTGATAGTCGTAACGGGGTGCTATTCCCAGGTTGATCCGGAGGAAGTAGCCTTACTTCCCGAGGTTGACCTGCTAACAGGCACCGGGGAAAAGCTGCTTGTGCCCGAATTGGTCAAGAAAAAATTGGCAGGGGAAAGGGAAAGGAACCTTGTTCGTCTCTATACTGATGAGGGAAAGGAAATGTTTGAGGAAATGCCCTGGACTTCCAAACAGGAAAGGACCAGGGCATTTTTAAAGATCCAGGATGGGTGCCGGCAATTTTGCACATATTGCATTATCCCACTGGCCAGAGGCCCCCTGCGCAGCCTCGCCCCGGAAAGTGGGGAACGTTACCTTCGCCAAATAGGCTGCCGCGGCTTTAAGGAAGTTGTTCTGACAGGAATTCATCTGGGGCTCTATGGTGTTGACTTGCACCCGCCTGCGACCTTGTCCTCTTTCCTACAGCGGGCTGTTAAGGTTGATGATCTGGAAAGGATACGCCTGAGCTCCATAGAGCCAACGGATGTCACCGATGATTTAATCGGTGTTATTTCCCGCAATGAAAGAATTTGCCGCCACCTCCATATTCCTTTGCAAAGCGGGGATGATACTATTTTGTGGAAAATGGGGCGCCCCTATAAGACGGATTATTATAGGAATCTATTGGATAAACTTTACAGGGAAATTCCCGATCTGGCAATCAGCACCGATATAATGGTCGGTTTTCCCGGCGAAGATGAGGAAAAATTTCAGCGTAGCCTGGAGTTTGTCCGCCAGGGCTCCTTTAGCCGCCTACATGTTTTCAGGTATTCTCCCCGACGGGGGACCCCGGCGGCAGAAATGGCCCCGCAGGTTGAAGCGCGCGAAAAAGAAAAGCGCAGCAAAAAAATGATCCAACTGGGAAAAGAACTTACCCGTGCTTTTCAGGAAACTTTTTTAGGCCGCACTATTCCTGTTTTACTTGAAGAAGAGGATCCACGCCTGCCCGGGTTTTGGGAAGGGCATACCTCCAATTACCTGCGTGTCAGGGTAAAGATGGGTGCAGGCGACTGGAAAGGGAAGGTAGTCTATCCGCGTCTCCGTGAAAACCGGGGTGATTACCTAAAGGGGGAACTCCAGCCCTGAAAGGGGTAGCGCCGCTGGAAAAATCGAACTGGCAGTAATTTAAAAGTGGATCGATGCCGGTGGCGACGATAGGGAAAGGCGGGGGTATACCGCGGTATACGTTTTCTAGGCAGTGGGCTATATTTTTGGGCTTTTAAGGCTGGGAAGTTGGTCATATCTGCCCCTCTCCTTGCATAAGATCATGGAAGAACGTAATTAATGGGGGGAGAGCAATGCCTAGAAAAGGCAAATTTTTTGTTATTGAAGCCCGGCGGATGGTTCCACTTTTGTTTTTGCTCCTATTATTGGTGGGTCTGACGGTTTATGACAATTTTTTCCGTGTGGAACAAACAGTGGCACCGGTTGAACTGGATGAAGGGCTGGCTTTTACTACCACCGATTGGGGGGAGATTGTCGCTCCTTTGTCCTTTACTATCGTTGGGGATTATGACGAGTGGATAAGGGTTTCCAGTGATCTGGGGCTAAACCTGCCCGATTACCCATTCAATGCCGCCGAGGAAATCGCCGTTTTTGCCCTCAATGGAGAAATACAGCGTATGGATATCCTTCCACAGGCCGGTGAGGTGGGGGTTCGGGTCGAAGTAGAACCGATGGATGAATATTTTCATGTTGTCACTGTAGCGCGTCAATCGGTCAGTTATGAAAATGCTGTTTGGGAATTTGTTGATGGCGAAGGCCAGGTTCTAAGCAGGATTGTCCCGTTCCAGAGTGTCGAGGACTCTGAAGGGGAGGATCAGGATGGGGACGATGAAAATGATGAAAACGGGAAAGAAGTAATCAAGTAGTGGTCCCACTATCCTGATCCTTTCATTTTTACAGTCGCCCTTCGATAAAGTTTTTAATGGCTAGGGCAGCCCCTCTAGGATTTACGCTTTCAATTTTCAGAATAAAAGGAGTGTTTTCCGGCCTGGCATCCTTGTAAAGCCGATCATAATATTTTTGGCATAGCTGGGTAACCAATTCTGAAAAATCCTTCTTTCTTGCCAGGGAGATAAATTGTTTAGCTGTTTTATCACCCAGGTTTTTTTTAAGGGATCCAATTGCCTTAATCACTATTTCTATTTCTTCTTCTGTCTGTGGTGTATATTCTCCCAGCAGTCTTTCCACGCGCTTTTCCAGGGGGGCTGTTACAAGGATATGGTTACCCTCCAGGATAGCCCGGTAAAGGAAATCCGGCAAGTGGATGGAACCAATTCTTTTGCCTTCCCCTTCGACCAAAAGATAGGGTGAGGCCTTGAATTTTTGCAAATGGTTCCAGAGAAGGCCATCGAAATCCTTTTGGTAACGAGGTTTTCCCAGGCCAAGGTGGCCGAAGGCGGATCCCCTATGCCGGGCCAGTCCCTCCAGATCAAGTACGGGCAGGCCCTGCTTTTCCATTAGTTTTAGAATTTCCGTCTTCCCCGTGCCGGTTAAACCATTGAGAACAAAAAGTGGCATGGGCAATGTGTATCTCTTTAGCTGTCCGAGTATAAAACGCCGATATGCCTGATACCCTCCCCTCAGGCGATAGAGATTAAAGTCCATGATCTCAGTTAATAAAGTATGGAGGCTTTTGCTGCGCATGCCACCTCTCCAGCAGTAGAGGATAGGCGTTCCCAGCTTGCTGATATTTTTGATCCGCCCGGCCAACTCCGGGAGCTTGGGCGAGACAAGGGAGAGGCCCTCAAGGCGGGCTTTTTGTTGATCTTTCCTGTAGATAAACCCGATAATTTCACGTTCCTGATCATCCAGAAGAGGAAGGTTAATAGAGCCGGGAATCGTCCCCCTGGAAAATTCTCCGGGGGAGCGAATGTCGACAAAAACCGGTTGCTGAAGTCCGAATGCGTCTTCTATGGATATTTCTCCAGGCAATCTTTTTGGCATACCTCCTTTTAGGTAGCTGATAAAATATTATACCAGAATTTACGCAAAGATAAAAACAGGATATAATAGTGATCGATTTGATTGCCTGGGCAAGGGAAATAACAGGACAATAGTAGGAGGTGTTTTCTTTTGGATGACTGTATCTTTTGCAAAATTAGCAAAGGGGAGATCCCTACTGAATTTCTTTATGAGGATGATCGGGCCGTAGCCTTTGATGATATCAATCCCGAGGCACCGGTTCACGTCATTATTATTCCCCGGGAACATATTCCTTCTTTCAATGATCTTGGGCCGGAGCACAAGGATCTGTTGGGGCACCTTAGTCTGGTGATGAAGGAGGTTGCCCGCCTTAAAGGCGTTCAGGAGAGCGGCTATCGTATTTTGACTAACTGTGGAACAGGTGCAGGACAGGTTGTTTTTCACCTGCATTTTCATCTTCTTGGGGGCAAACGCTTTAGGTGAGATCGCTTCTATCCCCTCAATTGGGCGCCCTTTTCGTTGACAGCCTACTTGTGAATAGGTATAATGAAACGAAGTGTTGGGTTTAAGAAGGCTGGTTGTTTTTGGGGAATTGAGGTTTGGGCGAGGGGAGGGATATAATTGACGGAAGTGAAAGTTGGTAAGAATGAGAGCCTGGATAATGCCCTGAGGCGTTTTAAGAAGCAGTGTGCTAGGACAGGCATACTTTCGGAAGTTCGTAAAAGAGAGCATTATGAAAAACCAAGCGTGAGGCGCAAAAAGAAAGCAGAGGCTGCCCGCAAAAAGAGGAGATTTTATAGATAGCAAAGAAAAACAATACAATTAGTCTGATAGCCGGTAGGTAAGATAAATAGAAACACTTTTACATCCCCCTGTCACAGATTATTATCGTTCAGGGGGATGTCGGTACTTGGGGGGTGTTTTATCCATGAACTTAAAAGATAGGTTGCTTTTTACTGTTTGCCTTTTTTTATCCTTCCTTACCCTTCTTCTACCCGGGGCCTCATCTGCAGCGGAGGGCGTTGTTTTTACCATATCTGTTGAGGATGAGATTGGGCCAGGCTGGTTTACCTTTTTAGAGCGATCCCTTGAGGAGGCGGAGCAAAGGGGGGCGGCAGCTATAATTCTCCATTTTGATACCCCCGGGGGGTATATCGATACAGCCATGAAGGCCCGCAAGGCCTTGGATAAGATTCCATGCCCGGTCTATGCCTACGTAAACCCCCATGCTCTTTCTGCCGGGGCCTACCTGGCTCTTTCAGCAGATAAGCTCTTCATGGCCCCAGGTGCGACGATGGGGGCTGCTGAGGTAAGGGTGTTGGGCAGCACCCTGCCTGCTGATGAAAAAATCCTTTCCACCTGGGAGGGCGAAATGAGGGCTATGGCCGAAAGGCGGGGGAGGGATCCGGAAGTAGCCGCAGCTATGGTTCGCCAGGAGATTGTTCTTGAAGATATTAAGGGTAAGGGCAAACTCCTCACGTTGACAGCCGGGGAGGCAGAGGGGCTGGGCTATAGCGAGGGAACTGCCCGCACAGAAGCTGAGCTACTAAAATTTATCGATCTGGAAAATGCCCATGTTAGTTCCCTTGCCCCATCAGCATGGGATAGGCTGAGCGGTTGGCTGATTAATCCCCTGGTTGCCACCGGTATCCTTGCTCTTGCCTTCATTTTTCTGGTCATGGAGGTTCTTACTGCCGGTTTTGGTCTCGCCGGTCTAATGAGCATTCTTTGTTTTGGTCTCTATTTTGGAGGACATTTTTTTGCCGGGGTCAGTGGATGGCCTGCCATTTTTCTTTTTATCCTGGGTATTATTTTGCTCCTGGTGGAGGCCTTCATACCCGGTTTTGGGGTTTTTGGCATAGGAGGCCTTGTGGCCATTACCATTTCGATCGTGCTTTCTTCTGTTTCAGCTGTTGCCGGTTTGCGTGCACTCCTTTATTCATTATTACTTGCTATTGTTGTTGGCTATTTTGCCTTCAAGTTTTTCCAGCGCAAGGGAATTCTTAGGCGTTTTATCCACCGGGATGCTTCTACAAAGGAGCAGGGCTTTACCTCTTCCCGGGATTTGTCTTTTCTAATGGGCAAGCGGGGCCTTGCCGTGACACCCCTGCGGCCGGCAGGGATTGTGGAAATGGAGGGCTCCAGATATAATGTTGTCAGCGAAGGCGCTTTTGTTTTCACTGGTGAATCCGTGGAGGTTATCAAAGTGGAAGGGAACCGCGTTGTGGTTCGTTCCATCTAGAAGGGAGATAAAAATGAACGAATTATTACCTCTTTTGTTTATACTTGTCCTGGTTGTTATTGCTTTTTCTGTGATCCTCAGCTTTATTCCCCTTAGGCTGTGGATTGCGGCCCTGGCCGCCGGGGTGCCGGTAGGGATTGTCACCTTGATCGGTATGCGGCTGCGCAGGGTTGTTCCTGCCAAGGTGGTGGAACCGCTTATCAAGGCCACGAAGGCTGGTTTGCAATTAAACGTTAATAAATTGGAAGGGCATTACCTGGCGGGGGGGAACGTGGATAGGGTTGTTAACGCCCTTATCGCTGCCCAGCGTGCCGATATCGAACTTGGTTTTGAAAGGGGGGCGGCCATTGATTTGGCCGGCCGTAATGTTCTCCAGGCAGTGCAGATGAGTGTCAATCCCAAAGTGATTGAAACTCCCGTTATCGCCGCCGTGGCCAAGAATGGTATTGAGGTCAAGGCCAGGGCCAGGGTTACGGTCAGGGCAAATATCGATCGGCTTGTTGGTGGGGCTGGCGAAGAAACCATTATTGCCCGGGTCGGGGAAGGGATCGTCACGACGATTGGTTCCGCCGACGATCATAAGCAAGTGTTGGAGAACCCCGATAATATTTCTCATACAGTTCTCAATAAGGGACTCGATGCCGGGACGGCTTTTGAGATTCTTTCCATCGACATTGCCGATGTGGATGTCGGTAAAAATATCGGCGCCCAACTGCAAACTGATCAGGCCGAGGCCGACAAACGTATTGCCCAGGCCAAGGCAGAGGAAAGGCGTGCCATGGCTGTGGCCAGGGAACAGGAGATGAAGGCAGAGGTGCAGGAGATGCGAGCCAAAGTTGTCGAGGCCGAGGCGGAAGTGCCCAAAGCCTTCTCCCAGGCATTGCGGGAAGGAAAGTTGGGGGCCATGGATTATTATAATATGCAGAATATCTTTGCCGATACGCAAATGAGGGACTCCATTTCTAAAATGGGCAAACCCGATAGTTCCGAGGAAGGATAGAGCATAAATGGAAACAATTATCATTTTTATAGTTTTTTTAATCCTTTCATCACTTTTACGCTCTTTTTCGGGTGCGGCAAAGAAAAATGAGGGCAGTAAGAGGCGGGAAATAATTATTCCGCAGGAGCCGACGGGTATTCCCTTTCCCGGTATTCCCCATATCCCGGATGCTCACGATGCCCCGGATAATTTATCGGATCCGCAAAATCCGCCTGATCCGCAAGTTGAATTATCCGGACCGGAGCCTTTTATTCCCGCTAGGCCGGGGGGCCAGAGGGGGGGCGACAGTGTGCCTGCCCGGCGGAGAACCAAACCTAAGTCCTTGCATGGGCTCCGGCCCCGCAGGGAACAGTCTTATCCTGCGGGGGCTCAGGTGCCCGGGCTGGAGGAGTTGTTTTACGGAGAAAAATTGCCGCTGGCCGTTGTTTCCGCAGTGGTTCTTTCCCCTCCGAAGGCTAAGCGGCCCTTCCGCCAAAACCTTTAGGCCATGCATGGGATGCTCATAATCAATTTTTCTGTGCATAAACTTGTAAGGAGGTACCGAAAAAGCTTTTCTTAGGAGAGATCTGCTTGAAACGAAAAAAACCCGGGGAAACTGGGAAAAGGTGGCATGAAACGATGGCAGACTTTTTCGAACTTCCCCGGGAACTTTTATTTAATCTTCCCCGGGTTACCCTTGTCGGCAATGTGCATTTTTATCTGGAGAATTATGGTGGTATCATAGAATATAATGAGGAGACCGTGCGCTTGAAGGTTAAGGAAGGCGAGATAGTAATCAGGGGCGAAAATCTTTCCATTAAAAACTTTTATACAGATGAAATATTTATCGAAGGAAAAATAAAACTGGTAGAATACCGGTAATTACCCGGGAAGATCTTCAGGAAGGTGATTGGCGATCTCTATTTTACCGCAAGGGGGGTTCCTCCCCGGTTATCTGCTTATTGAAATTAAGGGGCGGGGGATTGCCCGCCTGATGAACCTGACCGTTAGGGAGGGTATCAGCCTTGGCAATCTACGTTCCCAGGGTGATACCGTTACAGTCAGGGTTTCCCCCCGGGATTTTAAAAGGTTGCGCCCCCTTTTGCGAATAACCGGCTGCAGCGTTCATATCCTGGAAAAAAAAGGGGGGCTTTTGCTTTCCCTGGCAGGAAGAAACCGCAAGAGCCTTCTGATCGGCCTCATCCTTTTTTGCGGTCTGCTTTATTATCTAGCTTCTTTTGTCTGGATTATTGATATTACAGGCAATGAGGCGGTGGGCAATGGCGAGATAATGACAGCACTGGGGAAATATGGGGTCACGGTGGGGGTTCCCAAAAAACAGCTTGATCCTCCCTGGTTGGAGAAGGCCCTTCTTTTGGATATCGAGGAACTAAGTTGGGTGGGGGTCCGCCTGCGGGGTGTTTACCTGGAGATCCAGGTGGTTGAGCGTCTCAGGGAACCGGCAGGGCTGGGGGAAACCTTTGATCTTGTTGCAGCCAAGGATGGCCTTGTCGTCGATGTTCTTGTGCTTGCCGGGGAAGCTGCTGTGGAGGCCGGGGAAACTGTGCGAAAAGGGCAGCTGCTCATATCCGGTTCCCCAGTGGTAACCATGCCGGGGGAACCCGATCCCGGGGAAAGGGATCGGGCCAGGGGTATGGTGGAGGCCCTAGTCTGGTACGAGGCCTTTTCACAGGCGCCTTTATTTGTGATACAAAAAACAAAGACCGGTTCTGTTTCCCATTCCTACTCCTGTATCGTTAAAGATAAAAATCATCATTTATGGGGTAACAGGAGCGTACCCTACCGAAACTATGAGCTAGAAAAAATAAGGTATGTTCTGGCATGGAGGAATCTACGCTTTCCTGTCGAAATAGTAAGTAGCAGATTTTCAGAATTAGAGATTAGCACCAAGACCGTACCACCGGCTGATGCCTTGCAGGAGGCCAGAAGGCGGGCCCTACTGGAAATAAATGAACAATTTCCCAGAGGAGGAATAACTGTTAATAAAAGGTATGTTGATGATTATTATTTCCCCGAAATGGGGACTGTCGGTGCCCGCGTCATGATCGAAACATTGGAGGATATAGCCATACCCTTTAACCTAAACAATGCAGAATTGGGGAGTGATGTTCTTTCTTGACTGAAAAACAGGTAGAGTCTAAGGTGTTTTTGCAAGATACTGATGAGATATTTGCCTTATTAGGGAAATTTGATGAACACCTTTCACTTCTCGAGGATACTTTTGCCGCCAGGGTTATCCCCAGAGGAGATGAACTGTTGATCCTGGGCAGGGAAGAAGAGGTTCAAGCGGTAACTGCCTTTCTCAAGGAGTTATTAGCGCTGATCCGCCGGGGGCATCTTCTGACGACACATGAATTTGCCTATGGGTTAAAATTAGCCCGGCGGGGAGAAACAGGGGAGATCAAAAATTTATTTAACGATCTAATTGTCGTGACAGAACGTGGGAAACATGTTTTGCCTAAAACTTTGGGTCAGAAAAAATATGTTGAATCCCTGCGGAGCCACGACATTGTTTTTGGCATAGGGCCGGCAGGGACAGGCAAGACCTACCTGGCACTGGCCATGGCTGTTTCCGCCCTGAAAAACAAGATTGTTCAGCGCCTTGTCCTAACAAGGCCTGCTGTCGAGGCGGGCGAACATCTCGGTTTTTTACCAGGCGATCTCCAGGATAAGGTTGACCCTTACCTAAGGCCACTTTATGATGCTTTGTACGATCTCATGGGAGTTGAGGCTTTTCTAAAGTACAGGGAAAAAGGTGTTATTGAGGTGGCTCCCCTGGCCTATATGCGCGGAAGAACACTCGACGATTCTTTTATTATTCTCGATGAGGCGCAAAATACTACTTCTGAACAGATGAAAATGTTCCTGACGCGCATGGGCTTTGGTTCCAGGGTTGTCATTACAGGTGATATCACACAGATCGATTTACCCCGGGGTAAATATTCCGGGTTGCTGGAGATAGTGGAGATTCTCCAGAATATAGAAGAGATTTCCTTTGTTTACTTGACAGATGATGATGTTGTCCGGCACAGTCTTGTCCAAAAAATAATTCAAGCCTATGAACAGCATTCTCAAAAACCCGGATCAAGGCAGGACTTCATCGGAAAAAAAGAGGCATAATCAAGAAACCTATGGCACACATTCCTATATCCAGAAAAATAATCGGGTATTTCTTTTTCCTAACAAAAAACAGGCGGGGCCAAAAATTACTTCTTGGTGCCGGCGTTTTTTTCCTGATTTATTTATTTCTTTTTTTTTCTGTTGTCCCCCTTGGTATATCAGCAGAACTAGGTATTCCCAGCCCCAAGACTATTTACGCATCGAGGGAGGTTGTTGATTATTATTCGACAAATAAACTTCGCGAAGAAGCAGCAATGGCTGTTAGCGAGGCCTTCGATTATGATCCCGAAGTTTTTGATGGGGGTAGAAACTGCCTAAACCATTTTTTCCAACAGATAAGGGAAATAAGGGATATGCAGGATTTGGATGATGAAGAAAAAGTAGTTCTGTTCAGGGAAAAAGTTGATAATAAAAATTTGCCCCAGGAATCCATTGCTGCCCTGCTGGCACTTGGAGAGGAACGCCTGGAGGAACTTCAAAGCGGAGTTGGAATGATATTTAGGGAGATAACATTTCAGGGGATAAAGGAAAATGGTGAGCAGGCTGCCTTGAGGCAGGTTTTTCAGGATGTTAGCCTGTTATCATTTCAGGCTGAAATCAGGCAGGGGGTGGAGATGCTTATCTATCCCCTGCTGCGGCCTAATATGATCTATAACGAGAAAGCTACTGAGGCAAATCGGGAATTTGCCCGGCAGTCGATCGAGCCGGTCAGAATATTAAAGAATTCCCTGATCGTTCAAGAAGGCGAAAAAATTACGGAGAAACATCTTGCCCAACTCGAGGCCCTGGGATTTTTGGGACCACGTGTCAATACCAGCGGGTATATAGGGCTGTTTCTATTACTGGCGGCCCTATATGTCATCATCATACTTTACCTTTATTTTTTTAATGAGGAAATTTGGGATAATATAACACACCTGGCCCTGCTCAGCCTAATAGTTGTTTTGACGCTCATTTTTGGTCTGGCCGGCCGCTATTTTTCCATTTACTTAATGCCGATAGCTATGGGTAGTATCCTTATCACCATTCTTTTCAATTGGCGCCTGGCAATTTTTATGAATATTATTTTATCCCTTTTGTTGGGATTTATCGTTGATGGTGAATTTTCTTTAACAGTAATTACCCTTCTTGGAGGTCTGATAGCAGTTTATAGCGTTTCCCGCCTGCAGCGCCGCTCCGATCTGGCCAAGGCCGGGCTATATGTTGCAGTGGTAAATATGGCGCTCATCGTTGCTACATTTCTTCTTTTTAAGGGATTCCAGCTGCAGTATGAATATCTACGGGAATTTAGTGTGAGCATGCTGGCGGGTATTGGTAGTGGCTTTTTTTCAGCTGTGATGGCTATCGGCCTGCTTCCTTTTCTGGAAAGCGCCTTTGGCATGACAACGGCGATAACACTTCTGGAATTGACTGATCCCGGGCATCCCCTTTTACGCCGTTTGCTTACGGATACCCCCGGAACGTACCATCATAGTATCATGGTGGGAAATCTGGCCGAGGCCGCGGCGGAGGCTATTCATGCTGATCCCCTTCTCTCAAGGGTGGCGGCCTTTTACCATGATATCGGGAAAATTAGACGGCCTTTCTTTTTTGTTGAAAACCAGTTTACCGGTAAAAACCCACATGATAAGATATCTCCCAATCTCAGTGCCCTCATTATCAGATCGCATGTCAAGGATGGCCTGGAGCTGGCCAGGGAGGCCAAGCTTCCCTTGCCGGTCAGGGAAATTATTCAGCAGCACCATGGTACAACTCTAATATCATTTTTTTACCAACAGGCTGTCGGCAAGACAGGAAAGGATGAAAAAGCTGTCCCGTTGCCGGAGGAAGAATTTCGTTACGAGGGGCCTTTACCACAAACGAAGGAAGCTGCCATTCTTCTCCTGGCTGATTCTGTCGAGGCCGCTGTACGTTCCCTTTCCAATCCCGCAGCAGGAAGAATTGAAAATATGATCCGGCGGATTATCAAGGAAAAGCTCAATGATGGGCAAATCGATGAAGCTCCTTTGACCTTAAAGGATCTCGATAAAATTGGAGATACTTTTCTTCATATTCTTTCGGGGTTTTACCATCAACGCCTTGAGTACCCCGAGAAAGAGCTGAGGGCGGATCTGGAGGGGGGGAAGCCGTAAAAAAATGGCAGTGATGGTTGATAATTTACAAAGGAAGGTGATCGTTCCGGCAGAACTTTCGTTGCTTTTGAAAAGGATCAGTGTGTTTCTTTTGCAAATGGAGGGTTACCCACCCCAAAGTGAAATTAGTATTGTCCTGGTGGATAATAGGTTTATCCAGAAACTAAATTCTAACTATAGGGGTTATGACTTGCCGACGGATGTCCTCTCTTTTAATCTCCGGGAAGACTTCCCGGGAAACAACAACGATTATATGTTGGGGGATGTGGTTGTTTCTATGGAAAAGGCAGAGGAGCAGTCTCGGGAGTTTGGGCACTCCCTGCGGCGGGAGGTTGCTTTTTTAACAGCCCATGGTATACTTCACCTGATGGGTTACGATCACGATACTCCCGAGGGGGAAAGGGTAATGAAGGAAAGACAGGACAGGGTTATGGCACATTTTAGGCTGTAAAAATTGCCTTTACAGGATGATATCAATGAAACATAGAACTTTTTCCGAAAGCCTGAAGGATGCTTTCAAGGGATTGTTTTTTGCCATGCGCCATGAAAGAAATATGGGCTACCATATTCTTGCTGCCGGCATTGTATTGGTGGTATCTTTCCACTTCCATCTGGATAGAATAGAGCTCCTCTTTGTTTGTACCGCAATTTTCCTTGTTATTATAACCGAAATGATCAATACGGCTGTAGAGGCAGTGGTGGATTTGTACACCAGTGAGTATCACCACTTGGCCAAGGTTGCCAAAAGGGTGGCCGCCGGGGCAGTTTTATGTGCGGCCCTTTTCTCACTTGTGGTTGCTTACCTGGTTTTTGCGGATAAACTATGGTAATAATGTTTGTTATACCCATTTAAGGAGGGCTGTAAAGTTGAAATCCGCTTCCAGTTATCCGACTGTAGATAATAAGGTAGTTATTATATTTATTATGGTACTGATACTCAATACTGTAATGGTCGGATTTGGTTTTAATTTTATTCGTTCCCATTATACAGATACACAGGAGAAGGTTGTTTATAAGCAGGTTATGGCCGAGGATTTGCTAGAATACAGCAGGAAGCTGGCCCAGGATCTGGGTGTTCAGGATAGGCCCCCTGTTAGAGAGGTATTGGCCGGGTTTAATTATGATATTGCCCTTTCCAAGGACAGCGATGAACTGTCGCGGGTAATTTTTAACAGTGGCCGGCATGTACAGGAAGTTATTCTCAAGGAATGGGATGCCCTTTTTCGGGAAAAAATTATCAACCTGATCAATCAGGATGGAAATATTAAGAAAAGAACAGATAAAATAGAAATTACCTTGCGGGTTTCCAGTGCCGAGGGGGCTGTTTGTGAACCAGAGTTTCTCCACGAGGATACACTTGAGGAGGTTAATAAGCTTTATGGAGAAAGCGGCATGTCGCAGGATCAGGTTTTTTGTATCGAGGTGGAGGAAGGAAGAAGTCGCATGCTCGTTCCCTACAATCCCCTCGATTATATCCAGACGCTGACGGAGGAACTCAATGCACTGCGGGTTAATCTGCACGAGGTTAAGGTTGCCTCCGGCTATGCCGAAATGGCCGGCCCGGGGATCGAAATAAAGTTTTATGACGCGCAAAATGGATTCGAGGCCAGTGATATTATCCACGATGCCGATGTGCGGGACATGATCAATGAACTTTTTGCTGCAGGGGCCAAGGGCGTGGCTATCGGTGGGCAACGTCTTATTGCCACATCCCCGATACGTTGTGTGGGGCCTGTAATCAGGGTAAACCAAAAAGAGATTTCCGCCAACCCGGTTATCATTGAAGCAATTGGTGAGCCTGAGGTTCTCTCCAGCGGGCTGGATATCATTCGCTTTTCATTGGAATTCCACCGCAATTTCCGCATTGATATTGATATAAAGGAAAATATTGTTCTGCCCCCATACAGGAGTTAGTGAAAATGGATAAAAAAGAGGAAGAAAAACTTTTGCGTGAAGCAGAAAAAGTGCTGCCCCGGGCCTATGCACCCTATTCAAACTATCGGGTGGCCGCGGCTATCTCCACGGAGGATGGGAAAATATTTACAGGTGTAAATGTGGAAAATGCTTCCTATGGGCTGACAATCTGCGCCGAAAGGGCGGCCCTGTTTGCTGCTGTTTCTGCGGGTTATCGCTCATTTTCGCATCTTGTTATTTTATCGGACGGCAACGGCACTGTGCCTTATCCCTGCGGGGCCTGCCGCCAGGTGTTGATGGAATTTTCACCCGATCTGGGGATAACAGTAACCAGGGATAAAGACAGGCTGATACGCATTTCATTGCGGGAGCTACTACCCTATGCTTTTGGGTAGCAAAACAAAAAAGTATGGTCATATTGCCATTTTCCCCTAAATTTTTACATTTAGCGTGGGTTTTTACTGGGAACAAAATTTGGGGGCTGCATCATTGTCAAAAGGGGTTGCATTATGTTTTCATCGGGTTTTATTCCGGTTATTGGCCGATCAAATGTGGGGAAATCCACATTGATCAATTCCTTCCTGGGGAAAAAGGTGCTGATCGTTTCCCCCAAGCCGCAGACAACCAGGGATCGTATCCAGGCTATCCTGACAACCGAAAATAGCCAGCTTATATTTCTTGATACGCCGGGGATGCACAAGGCCAGAAATAAGCTGGGGGACTATATGGTCAGCAGTGCCAGGAGTTCACTACAGGACGCCGATCTGATCCTTTTCGTTGTGGAGGCAACTGCGCCCCCAGGCCCGGGGGATACTTTCATCGCTACTTTTTTGCGCGAAATAAAAACCCCGGTTTTCCTGGTAGTCAATAAAATGGATCAGTCCCCGCAGGATTTTGACGAGAAGTTGTTTCCCCTTTACCGGGAACTTGGCAATTTTAAGGGGATCTTTACCGTTTCAGCCCTAATGGGGGAAAAGATAGATCAGCTGCTAGAGGCCATTACAGAACAGATGCCCCCGGGACCCTCTTACTTCCCACCCGAAATGATTACTGATCGCCCCGAACAATTTTTGGCAGGGGAGATCATACGGGAAAAAATTATGCTCTGTACCAGGGAGGAAATACCCCATTCGGTTGCAGTGATTATCAATCGAATGGAGCCGCGGGATGATGGCCTGCTCATTGTTGAGGCTGTTGTTTATGTGGAAAAGAAGTCACAGAAACAGATCGTTATCGGCAAAGAGGGCAGCATGCTAAAAAAAATCGGAACGATGGCCAGAGCGGAGTTGGAAAAGTTTCTTGGCAATCATCTTTTCCTGGATATTTGGGTTAAGGTAAAAAAAGACTGGCGGCAGAAAGAGAGCGTTTTACGTCAGCTGGGTTACCATAATTAATATTCATTTTTGATAGTCAATTTGTTTGTTTGGTGGTGAAAAATGTCCAGGCTGATCAAGGCTGGGGCGTTGGTGCTCAGGGCACGGCGCCTGGGGGAAAAGGATAAGCTTTTGACACTTTTTTCCCCGGAAATAGGGAAAGCAGGTGCCAGGGCCCCCGGTGCCTGCAATGTCAAGAGCAAACTTGCCGCCGGGGCGGAACCCTTTACTTTTGCCAACTTCCTATTATACAGAGGAAAGTCCCTTTATACGATCTCCCAGTTGGAAGTGAAAAAATCCCTTGTCGGTATCAGGGGCAATATTCGCGGCTACGCTCTGGGGCTCTATATGGCTGAACTGGTAGAAAAAACGGTAGAGGAGGGTGAGGCCTTCCCGGCAATTTATAGGCTCCTGGCAGAATGCTGGCATCTTTTAAATGAACAAAAAGGTGACGGTGATATACTGGCACGATTTTTTGAGCTGAAGATGCTCGACCTATTGGGATACCGCCCGCATCTGGATAACTGTGTTTTTTGCGGGCAGGCAAAGGCCCCCTTTTATTGGAACAATAGCTGCGGGGGTATTTTTTGTGGAAATTGCGCCAGGGGGCGGACGCGTATGGCACTTTCCGCAGGAACCCTGGCCTTTCTGCGAAGTTTGCAGGCCATGCCTGCGGGCAAGGTTATCAAGATGCGTGCTCCTACCGGGCAAAAGAGGGAGCTGCGGGAAATTCTGCGGCACTTTCTAGGTTACTGGACCGGTATCGAATCTTTTAAAACGCAGGATTTTTTGCGAAAAATAAGTGATGAATAGGGGGATACTAAAAACAACCCATATGATAAACTTGACACCGGTGCAACTTTTTGGTAATTTAAAAACGAAATTGGTGGGGTTTTGATTGATTTAACTGCCTAATCTACATTATTTATTGATTTAGCAGGATTGATTGGCCCGTACTGCCGGATTTGTTCTAGCTTTTAGTGAGGAGGTGGATTATGAATTTTCAGGAATTAATGATCGGGCTGCAAAGCTTTTGGGCCCGGCGGGGATGCCTCATCTGGCAACCCTATGATGTGGAAAAAGGGGCGGGAACGATGAACCCTGCCACTTTTTTGCGTTCCTTGGGGCCAAACCCCTGGAAGGTTGCCTATGTTGAACCCTCGCGGCGCCCGGCCGATGGTCGCTATGGCCGGAACCCCAACCGGCTTTACCAGCATCACCAGTACCAGGTTATTCTTAAGCCTGCTCCCGAGGATGTACAGGATCTTTATCTGTCCAGCCTGGAAGAAATGGGGATCAACCCTTTGGAGCATGATATCCGTTTTGTGGAAGATGACTGGGAATCACCAACCCTTGGTGCCTGGGGAGTGGGCTGGGAAGTCTGGCTCGATGGTATGGAAATTACCCAATTTACCTATTTTCAACAGGTTGGTGGTCTTGAGCTGGACCTGATTCCTGTCGAGCTGACCTATGGCCTGGAAAGGATCGCCATGTATATCCAGGACTGTGACAATGTTTTTGATCTGGAATATACACGTGGTATTAAATACGGTGATGTTTTTCACAAAGCGGAGGAGGAACACTCGCTTTATAGTTTCGAGGAGGCCGATCCCGGACTAATCCTCGATCTTTTTTCGCTTTATGAAAAAGAGGCCAAAAGACTGCTCGATAAGGCAATTATTTTACCTGCCTATGATTATGTTTTAAAATGCTCACATGCTTTTAACGTTCTGGATGCCCGGGGAGCGATCAGCGTTACTGAGCGTACAGGCTATATTGCCCGCATCCGGGAAATGGCCCGGCTTGCCGGCCGGGGCTTTCTTGAGCAGGCATCATCTTTTTGATAAAAGGAGGCGGATAAATGGGAAGCGATTTTATCCTGGAAATTGGCACGGAAGAAATCCCAGCCCGCTTTATGCCCGGGGCCCTGGGGCAGATGGAAAAAATGGCAGGAGAGATGCTTGCGGCCAACCATCTGGATTATAAAAAGATCAAAACGCTGGCTACTCCCCGTCGCCTGGTATTACATATTACTGACCTGGCTGCCCTGCAAAGGGATATGGAAACGAAAACAAAGGGCCCTTCAAAAAGTGCCGCCTACGATGGGGAGGGCAAACCTACCCGGGCTGCACAGGCTTTTGCCAAAAAACATGATCTCAGTTTGGAGCAGCTTAAACTGGAACGTTTCGGAAAAAAGGAGTACCTCGTCGCCGTTCAGAGCATACCCGGCCAAAAAACAGTAGAACTGCTGGCAAAATTGCTCCCGGCGTTTATTAAAGGCCTGGTTTTTCCCAGAAACATGGTCTGGGAAGAAAACAGGGCCAAATTTGCCCGGCCCATCCGTTGGCTCTTGTGTTTGTTCGGAAATGCTGTCATTGAGTTTTCTTATGCTGGCCTTAGCTCTGGAAGGGAAACCAGGGGGCACCGTTTTACAAACCCGGGCCCCTTTGTTATTGATAATCCCTCCCACTACTTTTCCTGCCTCGGCGAGGCCGGGGTGATCCTCGATCAGGAAAAAAGAAAGTCCACGATTAAGGAAAAAGTGATGGATGCTGCCCATCAGTTGGGCGGTGAGGCCCACCTCGATCCCGAACTGCTCCAGGAGGTAACCTTTCTGGTGGAAAATCCCCGGGCAATTCCCTGCTCTTATCCGCAGGACTATCTCGATCTGCCCAGGGAGGTGCTGGTAACAACTATGCAAGGCCACCAGAGATATTTTCCTGTGGAGGATACAAAGGGTGCCCTTAGGCCCTCCTTTATCGCCGTTTCCAATAATGCCTCCGCTCCTTTGGATATTATCCGGCGGGGTAATGAAAAAGTTCTCAGGGCGCGGCTGGCCGATGCCCGTTTTTTCTATGATGAGGATGCCAAGGTTTCCCTGCAGGCAAGAGTGGATGGTTTAAAAAACATCCTTTTTCAGGAAAATCTGGGTACCCTCTATGAAAAAACTGAGCGTTTGCAGGGCTTGGCAAAGTACCTGCTAGAAAAATACCCCGTCCCTGTTGACGCGGCGGTCCAAGAGTCAACCCTGCGGGCTGCCTTCCTGGCCAAGGCAGATCTGACTACTAATATGGTCGATGAGTTCCCGGAACTTCAGGGAATTATGGGCCGGGAATATTCCCTCAAAAGCGGGGAAACACCGGGGACAGCGGAGGCAATTTATGAACACTACCTGCCCCGCTTTGCCGGCGATGCCTTTCCCTCCACTATCCCGGGCATCATCGTGGCTTTGGCAGATAAAATAGACCACCTGGCCGGTTGTTTTGCCGTGGGAATCCGCCCGAGCGGTTCACAGGATCCCTATGCTCTCAGGCGCCAGACATTGGGCATATTATCTATACTTCTCCATCATAAGCTGTCCCTTTCCTTTGATGATTTGGTCCGCCAAGCCCTTTTGCTGCTGCAAGGCAAATTGAATCATCTGGGAAAGGAAGAAATTGAGAAACTAACCAGGGAAGTGCGCCAGTTTGCCTGGCAGCGGCTCAGATATTTGTTTCAGGAGGAAGGCATAGATTATGATATCATCGAGGCAGTACTAGATACGCCTCTCGATAATGTTACTTTGCTGCAGGAGAGGGCGCGTTTTCTACAGGGCAGTAGGGGAAATGAGGATCTAAAGGAGGCTGCCCAGGCCTTTGTCCGTGTTGCCAATTTGGCACGCAAGGCCACCCCAGGTTTAAAACCTTCACCGGAACTACTTAAGGAAAATGAAGAAAAGCAGCTTTATGCCGTTCTGGTTCCTGCCGGCAAGAAGGCCCGTCTTGCACTGGAGAAAGGTGACCTTGGCACTGCTTTGGAAACCCTGGTAGATTTAAAAAAA
Organism: Bacillota bacterium; assembly: GCA_012839215.1. GTDB lineage: Bacteria > Bacillota > Dethiobacteria > DTU022 > UBA8154 > DUNV01. Next base: position 2,918 of record DUNV01000117.1, on the reverse strand, counting down.
CCCATTGATCTCTTTTTTGATCAAATTTTGGTTATGGCCGAGGATGTGCAGATTCGTGACAACAGGTTGGCGCTTTTAAACGAAATCAGTGTTTTATTTCGGCTGGTAGCCGACTTTTCCAAGATCGTCTTTTAGGCAAAAAATTCACGTCATAAAGGAGTCTGAAAGGAAATGAGCGTCGGTAAACAGGTTTACTTATTCCGCGAGGGTAACGCTGAGATGAAGAAATTGCTAGGGGGAAAAGGGGCCAACCTGGCGGAGATGACCCGCATAGATTTACCTGTACCACCGGGTTTTATCGTTACCACGGAGGCTTGTAATAACTATTACTCCCAGGGGGAAACCCTTTCGGAAGAGGTCCGAAACGAAATAGGGGACGCTTTGGCAGAACTGGAAAAACAAACCGGTAAAATGCTGGGGGACGGGGAAAATCCCCTTTTGCTTTCTGTTCGTTCCGGTGCATATTATTCTATGCCCGGAATGATGGATACCATTTTAAACCTAGGGCTAAATGATAAGACGGTGGAAGCTTTAGCTACCGCTTCCGGTGACAGGGCTTTTGCCCTGGATTGTTATCGCCGCCTTTTACAGATGTATGGTGACGTGGTGCTGAAAATTGAACATGATACTTTTGAAGGAGTATTTGATGAAATCAGAAAGGCTCTCAATATCCCCCTCGGGGAGCGTTTAACAGCCGATGGGCTGGAAACGCTGGTGGAAAAATATAAAAAGATTATCCATGACAAAAGTGGCAATGATTTTCCCCAGGATCCACTCCGGCAGTTGCTCGATTCCATCGCCGCAGTGTTTGCTTCCTGGAATAACCATCGGGCCATCGTTTATCGTCGCCTGAACAATATCCCCGATGATCTGGGCACAGCGGTGAACATCCAGGCCATGGTCTTTGGTAATTTGGGCGAAGGCTGCGGTTCGGGAGTTGCCTTTACACGCAATCCATCGACGGGTGAAAAAAAGCTCTACGGAGAGTTCCTCTTTAATGCCCAGGGCGAAGATGTTGTGGCCGGTATCCGCACCCCGCTGCCCTTTACCGAGCTGGAGGCAAAATACCCGGATATCTATCATGAATTTGAACGGATCTGTGGGGTTCTGGAAAATCACTACCATGATATGCAGGATATTGAATTCACTTTTGAAAAGGAAAAATTATATATTTTGCAGACCCGCAATGGTAAAAGGACTGCTGCTGCGGCAGTAAAAATCGCAGTGGATATGGTTTCCGAGGGAGTCAGCACGAAAAATGAGGCTCTGCTGCGTGTCGATCCGGCACAGCTAACCCAGCTTCTGCACCAGGGCATCGATCCCTCGCTGACCATAAAACCTGTGGCAACCGGGCTTCCCGCCTCCCCTGGCGCGGCAGTGGGCAAGGTTGTTTTTGATGCCGATATTGCCGAACGAAGAGGGCAGGAAGGGGAAAAAATTATCCTTGTGCGTTCCGAAACGACACCCGATGATATTCATGGCATCGTTACCTCCCAGGGGGTTTTAACCAGCAGGGGAGGCATGACCAGCCACGCCGCAGTTGTGGCCAGGGGAATGGGAAAACCCTGTGTCAGCGGCTGCGAATCCCTAAAAATAGATGCGGAAGGGAAAACGTTCCACCTGGGCGGCCAGACCGTGAAGGAAGGAGAAACGATCTCCATCGACGGGACAACAGGGAATATTTATCTGCAGGAGGTTCCCCTGGTGCCCCCGCAGCTTAGCGAGGAGTTTTCCCAACTTCTTTCCTGGGCGGATGAGGTGCGCCGGCTGGGGGTAAGGACAAATGCCGACAACCCGGAAGATGCAAAAAAAGCCAGGGAATTCGGTGCTGAGGGTGTCGGTCTTTGCCGCACGGAGCATATGTTTATGGAGCAGGATCGCCTGCCCATCGTGCAGGAAATGATCCTGGCCGATTCCCTGGAAAAGAGAAAAATGGCGCTGGATAAACTCCTGCCCATCCAGCAGGGCGATTTTGAGGGTATCCTGCGCGCCATGGCCGGAAATCCCGTCACGATTCGCCTGCTCGATCCGCCCCTACATGAGTTTCTCCCCAACCCGGAAGAATTGCTGGTGGAGGTAACCCTGCTGAAGGAAAGGGGAAATGACAAGGCCGCTCTCCGTGAAAGGGAGGAACTGTTAGAAAAAGTGGGCAGCCATAGGGAATTCAACCCTATGATGGGCCATCGGGGCTGCCGGTTGGGCCTCATTTTCCCCGAGATTTACAGGATGCAGGTCAGAGCTGTCAGCCAGGCAGTGGCCGCCCTTAAAAAAGAAGGGCTGGAAGTCTTTGCCGAAATCATGATTCCCCTGGTTGGGCATTTTAACGAACTGGAGAGAATGCGCCGGATCGCTGCGGAGGAGATCGAGGACGTGTCCAGGGAAACCGGAGTGGAACTCAGCCTGCCCATCGGGACGATGGTCGAACTGCCCCGGGCTTGCATCACGGCCGATCAGATCGCCCGCTACGCTGATTTTTTCTCTTTTGGCACAAACGATCTTACACAGATGACCTTTGGGTATAGCCGGGACGATGCTGAAGGAAAATTCCTTCCTTTTTATGTCAAGGATGAAATCCTTCCCGCCAACCCCTTTGCCATCCTGGACCGTGAGGGTGTGGGCAGTCTGGTGGCTATGGCTGTCAGACTGGGCCGGGAAAGCAAGCCAAGCCTCAAGCTGGGCATCTGCGGCGAACATGGGGGCGAACCCAGCTCTATCGAATTCTGCCATGAAGTGGGCCTGGATTACGTGAGCTGCTCCCCATTCCGCGTACCCGTGGCGCGCTTGGCCGCCGCCCAGGCCGCTATTACCGAAAAAGACCAATAATTGTGGGAGTAGAATCTCATTTTATTTATTGAGTTATAGGCTATTAAATAAAACAAGGTATCGTGCCTGATGTAAAGGGCGACACCTTGTTTTTT
>DUNV01000116.1 GCA_012839215.1 Bacillota bacterium | reverse complement strand
GCAAGGAACTGGGCTATGAGTTTGACAGGCAGGACATTAAGGAAGTGAGAAAAAAGGTAATAGAGCTCAACAGGGTAAGGATAAAAAAGAATCTGGAAAAGGCTGCCGCCGCTGCGGCTAAGGAACATCGACAAGGTATGCGGAACCTGCACCGGTTTGTGCAACTAGTTGGAGAAAATAAAGAAATAGCCGAAAAGATGCAGGAAATCAGCTATGATGACCCCAAAGCCATCATTGCCTATGCCAAAGACTTGGGATTTGAATTTGACGAGAAGGATCTGGAGGAATTCGGTGGCAATATGCTGGAGCAGTCCGATGAGTTAAGTGAGGAAGAACTGGAAATGGTGTCCGGCGGTTTTGTGGGTGTGGTGGTGTTTTTGATGGTAGCAGTATTAGTAGCAGGAGCAGTAGCGGTAGGAGCATTAGCAGCGGCAGCTCCAGCACGGTCAAATTGACAGGTAAACGTAAATTTTATATCAAAACTAGATGTTCTTTGCCTGGTAAACTGGATCATTGATAAAACTGCAAGACACCACTGGCTGTCTTGACAAACATTGGTAAAGACGGCAGATCACTTTTGGCTATCTGCGGTACGGCCCAGGTATCGATGCTTTTAATGAAAAACGGGTGTAAAGGTACAAGCGTATTTATGAGCATGTCGTGATTACACCGTGGAAAAACCAAAGCCTGACAGAGCTGGCGAAAACAATGGGAATTTCTTGGCGCATTTATCTCAGGATGAATTCGGACTTATCTATCAGAAGCTATTACAACCCAGTAGACATGGCATAATACACAGGTTGAATGGGGAACCTCTGGTTCCCCATTCGAAGTATAGGTAATTACCCTTATCCTCCTTCCGTGGAAAAGTATTAATAAACTTAGGATTGTAGAAAAGGCTACCTCTGCAATTTATACTTGCAATTTATACTTTATCTTCTATGGCCCTTTCGACGGCCCTGATAATGTTCTGGTAACCCGTACAGCGGCACATATTACCGGACAACCCTTTTATTATGTCCTGTCTGGTCAGTTTTTTGCCGCTATCCAAAAGAGCTCTGGCCGACATTATAAAGCCGGGGGTACAAAAACCGCACTGGACAGCTCCTTCATCTACAAAGGCCTGCTGCAGTTTAGACAGCTTACCCCCTGTTTCTTCCCCTTCAATTGTCCTGATTTCTTTACCGTCGGTCCAAACAGCCAGGTAAATACAGGAATCAATTGGCTCACCGTTGATAAGTACAGTACAAGCGCCGCATTCGCCCACGGAACAGCCCTTTTTAACACCTTTTAGATTAAGCCGCCCGCGCAGCACTTCTAACAGGGATTCACGTATATCGACCTCAACAACCACTTCCCGGCCATTTACCCGCATCGTAATTTTTTTGGTCATCATTGCAGCTTACCCCCAGCTCTGATAAATGCTTGTTTAAATGCCCGTTTGCTCAGTTCTTCAACCAGGTGTAATCTAAATTCTCTGGAAGCGCGCCAGGATGTTCTCGGGTTCACCTCTGCAACAGCTGATTTGCCGACTTCTAGCAGCAATTCCTCGCTGAAGGTTCTCCCCTTTACCATCGTTTCAGTTTTTCTGCAGCGTACAGGTGTGGGAGCTGCAACCCCGAAGGCCAGTCTGAAATCTTCAATCACTGCTTGAACAGTTATTTTACAAACAACCGCGCAGCCCAGGGTAGCTATGTCCATGGCCTTACGCATGGAATACTTTATGTAGTGGCCTGCAAAGCCCCTGTAGTTGTCCGTAGAGAGCAACACAGCCGTTAAAACTTCATCGTGTTGTAAATCTACTCTACCAGGACCTTGATAGAAATCCGTAATCTCAATAACCCGGGTGCCTGAAGCCCCTTGAATTCTCAAACCGGCGTTTGAGGCAAAGAGGGTGGGGGCAGTGTCAGAGGAGGTTGAGCCGTTACATATATTACCACCGATAGTACCCACATTGCGGACCTGGGGGCCGCCTATGGTCTCCACAGCCTCGGCTAAAACCGGTATATGTTCTTTAATTACTGGGTGGTTGGCAATTTGGCTGAAAGTAGTCCCTGCTCCGATAATAATGGTACCGTCCGGCTCCAATGAAATACCGGAGATTTCAGGTAAATTGTGAATGCTGATTAGTTCAGCCGCCTCAATTTTCCCCTGGTGCATCTTAATCAACAGGTCACTGCCACCGGCAATGAGACGGGCTTTGGGATTTGCCTGTAATAATTCAATAGCCTCCCTGACAGAATGAGCTTCATAGTATTTGGTAATATTGTACATGATTGTTCACCGTCCTTTTTAGAGCAGTCCTGCCTCTTTAAATTTTTTAAACAAGGAATGCGGGTTGATGGGTAATTCGTTAAATTTGATGCCTGTGGCATCGAGAATAGCATTCCTGATAGCCGGCGCCGGAGAAATGGCCGGGGTTTCACCCAGCGATTTACATCCATAAGGACCGCTTGGTTCGTAAGTTTCCACAAAGCTGGTGCTGATCTCAGGAATATCCATGACTGTCGGCAGTTTATAATCCAAAAGATTATTGTTTAAAGGCTTTCCTGTTTTGGGGTCGAAAAGTAGTTGTTCTGACAGGGCATAGCCCAGTCCCATGCTGACCCCACCGTGGATCTGGGCCTCTGCCAGTTGTGGGTTGATTATTCTCCCGGCATCATGCACATTGTAAATCTTCAGGACTTCCACTTTACACGTGGCAAGATCTACTTCAACCTCTGCGAAGGTACAGCCAAAGGAAAGGGCATTAATCCTGGCATTATTCGAAACGTCGGCGGTAATGGGCGACGCTGAGTCCCTGTCATAGTAACTATCCAGGGCCACATCCGCCAGGGAGATTATTTGTTCACCGTTATGCTTATGCACAAGCATGGCATTGATAATATCCATTGAACCGGCAGGAATACCAGTCATACCCGAGGCATAATTCAGTACCCTGGCTTTAATTTCTTCGGCTGCCTTTACTACAGCCATGCCTGAAATATATGTCTGGCGGGAAGCATAGGCGCCTGTATCAAAGGGGGTAAGATCAGTATCCTGGGTAGAAAGCACGTGGACCATCTCTACCGGGATGCCGATTGTTTCAGCAGTCATCTGGGCAAAAACAGTATCACTGCCCTGCCCGATTTCTGCGGCGCCAATTTGCAGTTGCACAGAACCGTCCTGATTTAGCACGAGCCGGGCGCCTGCAATTTCCAACCCTACGGGATGGGTGCCGGAAGTATAGCTGAAGCAAGCCATCCCCAGGCCCCGTCGTACGGTTCCTGTTTGCTCTTTTTTCAATTGGGGGCGTCCCCTTTCCGCTGGTGCTGTGTTCCCTTTTCCCTGTGCTTTCTTTTCGTCCCAGCGAATAAGTTCCTTGCCCCTGGCAATACACTCCCTGATGCCGCAGCTGTCCACCCGGATGCCGCTGAGAGGGTCCACGTATCCTTGCTGTACCAGATTCTTGAGCCGGAATTCTATGGGGTCCAGCCCAAGGGACCTGGCGATGTCGTCCAGGTGAGATTCAACAGCAAATGTAACCTGGGGAATTCCGTAACCCCTCATGGCACCTGCTACAGGTGCAGTGGTATAAACTGTGGTAGCGTCAAATTTACTTGCATTATAGGGGTAAAGATGACTAAACTTTGCCCCGGCATTAGACACCACCGCATGCCCGTGGGAAGCGTAACCTCCGTTCAGGGATATTGCCTGAAGCTCCCTGGCAACGATGGTGCCATCTTTTTTAACACCGGTTTTAATCTTAAAATCTATAGCGTGGCGGACCCGGCTCGCAATCATGCATTCCTCCCGGGAATACTCCAGCTTAACAGGACGTCCATGAACAGTAAGAGACAAAAATGCGTTGAGAGGTTCCTGCACAACATCCTGTCTGCTGCCAAAACCTCCTCCCACACAGGGTTTAATCACACGGATTTTACCCCAGGGGACACCCAGTGCTTGCCCGGCAATTCTTCTCACAATATGGGGTATCTGGGTAGAAGTAATAATTACTATGCGCCCGTCACTTTCCACATAAGCGTAGGAAATATGGTTTTCCAGTTGACAGTGCTGGACAATGCTGGTCTTAAACTCGTCTTCGAAGATATAATCTGCTCCGGCAAAAGCCGCTGCCACGTCACCCAATTCATATCCTGTATGATCAATAATATTCTTTGTTCCCTGGTGTATTTCAACAGCGCCTTCCTTTAGCGCATCCTCTGCGGTCAAAATTGGTTCATACTCTTCATATTCCACTTCTATTAGCTTCAGTGCCTGCTCCGCTGTAAATTCATCTACTGCCACCACGGCAGCTATTTCATCGCCGTAAAAACGGACTCTTCTGGTCAGCAGGTTGCGGTCTGCCACATCCTGGTGTTCCGGGTCCTTGGTGTACGGATGCCCAGCTGTTGGAAAAGTGTGCTTGGGCACATCTTCATATGTAACTACCGCCTCCACGCCCGGAAGAGCCGCAGCCTTGCTTGTATCAATCCGTTTCACCCAACCGTTGGCAATAGTACTGCGGAAAACTTTGGCCACCAGTACATCTTTTGTAGTCAGATCATCCACATATTTAGCCTGACCGCGTACTTTGGCAACAGCATCAATTCTTCTAACGTTTTTCCCAATTGCCTGCATCTATTTTTATTTCCCCCCTGAGTTTCCTACCATTTTGTGTTACCTGTTGCAACTGGAAGCACCGCCTGACGGCTGACTCATACCAGATCCTCCAGAGAGTGGGCTATGATTAAAGCCCCAAAGACCAGCAAAACAACTGAAATATTCCCCAGTTGGTAATTTTGACCCGGCAGTTAGTTTATGACTATATTCCGGTAGCAATTCTACTTGTAATACGATTTAGTTAAAAAAGTATTACATATTAGTTAATAAAGTATTACATAGATTTTTAATTTAAAAATTATCGAAAGTGTGTAATGAAAACGTGGCTCGCTCGTATTAACTAATTGGATATCAGAATTAAGAGGGGGACCCCGGTAAGGAGGATTATAAGAGATATGAAAAACCGGTTTACATTAATTTTTATAATTATATTATTATGTTTTACAGTTGCCGGCTGTGCCGCACAGCCGGGGACCCGGACCGTTGAGGGAGTCAAATATACATTGTATATCGGGCTAAACGACAAAAATACCTATATCCAACAGCTGTCCATCGAAGATGCGGCAAACAAAGTGGCTGATATTGCCTTGAAATATGCAGACGGCTTTACCCAGCTTTCCGGCAAGGGTGCCTATAAGGATGAAAAGGGGATCATAACCCATGAAAACTGTTTGATTTTTGAGTTCTATGACACAAATGAAGAGCAAATAAAAGCGATCATGGACGAGGTGTTGCAGGAACTCAACCAGGATTGCATACTTATCGAAAAGCAAAGGGTAAATTATGAATTTTACGAGGGAGCAAAGCTATGACAAGCACTGAGGCAAACATGGAAGATATTAATTTTTGCCAATGAGCATAGCGGGTATTTTTTTCTTGCTGTCCCTGCTTGGATTTATTGTATTGTAATTAACATGCAATAGGCCAAAGCAATAAAAACCCGATCCACAACGTATTACCCAATGTAAACCAGATAACAATGAGAGATATATATTTGTTAGAGGAGACAAATCAATGTTTAGCATCCAATCACTGGATCCTTCGTTGGCGGGATGGTATGAACGTTTTGCCTTTCCCGGGCAGCGGGATAGTTTGCCTGAAAAATGCCTGGATCAGCGGGTAGTGGTGCTGGCTGCTTCACGGCTGTTGGAGCCGGCGGGCCTGGTAATTGCCAGTGTTAAACCAGAAATACAGACAGGTGTCATCGATTCATTGTTTGTGGGAGAAGGCTTCCGTAACAACGGACTTGGGAGCGGACTGCTCCTGGCTGCCGGGGAACATCTTAGGGAAAAGGGATGCCGGAGGGTTTCCATCAGCTTTCCCGTTGGCCGGAGGGAAAACTCAGCCCTGTGCAGAATCTTGCAAAAATGTGGTTGGGATGAGCCGGTTAAGTCCCATGAAATAGGCAGATTTAAGTTTAATGAATCATTTTTGTGGGTTAACCGGGTTGGTTTCCGTGGCAATGACAGGGCCATCCCCTGGGATGGGCCGGAGCCTAAAATTTTAGAAGAAATCAAAATAGGTGAGGACAAATGGTATCCCCGGAGATTTTCACCTTTCCAGGGTGGGCGGCCTTACCCTTACACCAGCTTCTGGCTCTGTTGTGATGGTGAGATAGTGGGCTGGCTGATTACCGCCCGGGTGGCTGAAGATACCCTGTGTTATGGAATATTTTATATCAGGGAGGAACTGCAGAGGACGGGGCGGGCCATACCACTACTGGCTCAAGCTATTAGAAACCAGTTGGGGTTGGGAATACTTTACGGCTGCTGTTCGGTAAATTATCATCCCGACCGCTCAAATCCTAATTTACGCCGCTTCTATGAGAAACGATTAAAGCCCAATGCCATCCTTTTGGTGGAGTTTTACCAGGCGAAAAAACAGTTTTAGTTCAACATTGTGTCACAGTTATTGGCATGGGCTTTGTGCCCGGTTGATCTGCAAGCTCATCCGAAAAATTCTATCACTGGCATAATACCCTGGAAATCTTGCAGGTATTAAAAGGTTCAGTGAATATCGGTATTGGCGATGAAAACCTTCTGCTGGGCGAAAATGATATTGCAATCATAAACATAAACGAGCCTCACCGTATTACCAAAACCCGGGAGGATAATGAGATCCTGTTCATCCAGATTGAGGAGTCCTTCTGCCGGAGCGTTCTGCCTGATAGTAACTATCTGTTCTTTTACTGCTGCTCCCCTTACCATGAAAAGCAGACGCCGGAAAAGTATAGATCAGTAAAGGAATACATTGCCCGGTTGCTGCGGGTAATATTTGAAAAACCTGAAAGAGAGCTTAAAAAGAATATTGAGAACCTGTTGGCAGCCATGCTTTCCTATATCTCGTACAATTTTGATTTTCTGCGCTGGGGTTATGGAACCAAGCCCTTTAGTGAAAAACTCGTAAAAAGGCTCAAGCAAATAGCTATACATGCCACCAGCGAGCTTGATGTCCAGTTGAGGCTGAAAGAAATAGCCGCTGAGGCCGGTGTCAGCTTGAAGCATTTAAGCTCAGATATCAAGGATAGATTTGGGTTAACATTCCAGGAATTATTATATTACAGTAAATGTGTAACTGCCTCAAAGCTGCTCTTAAGCACCAACAAACGGATTATTGACATTTCCCTTGAGTGTGGATTTTCCGATGCAAAATATTTCGTAAAATATTTCAGGCATTTTTTTCACTGCATACCTTCGGAATTTCGCAAAATACATCAGGCAGATACGCAAACCCTTACAGCCCAGGTGGAATACCGTTATTGCCCACTTTCCAGGGCATTAATTCAGAAATAAAATCTTGAAAGAAAAAAGAAATATTCCCTGAATACCAAAAAAAGTAATCTAAGTAAATAGGTTTCCTCCTTTTTAACCTGCTTTTTTGCAGGTTTTTCTATTGTTTAAGAACTTTTTTGAAAATTTTTATAAAAATTTTTCTAAAACAAGGAAATCGTCATGTTGCGTTTTTTTAAAATGAAATAAAATAAGCGCGAGTAAGAGGAAGAGGTACATGCGATGCGTCCGGAAATAATAGAATTTGCGGCTGATCTGCCGGTAAAAGCGCATATTCGGGATGTTGAGAGCTACCCCTACCACTGGCACGATGCGCTTGAAATCATTGTGGTCTTAGAGGGCCAGGCGATTATCGGTATAGGCGGCGAAAGCCACCTGCTGAAAGAGAATGATATTGCGGTGGTCAATATAAATGAAATCCACCGTATCCAAAAAAGTAGCGGGGATAATAAGCTGCTGATAGTTCAGGTGGATGGGGAGTTTTGTGCCACCATTCCTGATCTTCAATATACTTTCATCCACTGTTGTTCGCCATACCATGAAAATCAGGCGCCGGAAAAATACAATATATTAAAAGAAGATGTTTTTCGCCTGGTATACTTGATCATCGAAAAATTCCGTAAGATCGACATCATTGGTTGTCTTGACGAAACATTGGTAGAGATGGCGGATAACTTTGATTATCTGCGTTACGGTCCAGGTATTAACGCTTTTAATGAAAAACGGGTGCAAAGATACAAGCGTATTTATGAGTATACCATGAATACACAGTGGAAAAACCAGAGCCTCACAGAGTTGGCAAAAACAATGGGAATTTCTATGCGGCATTTATCTCAGGACATCAAGGATAAATTCGGACTTACCTATCAGGAGCTTTTATTTTGCGGTAAATGTATGAAAGCGGCAAGGCTGCTTCTCGGCACCGATAAACTTGTTAATAAAATTGCTGCCGAGTGCGGTTTTTCCGATGTAAAATATCTAGTCAAGCATTTTAAGCGCAATTTTAATTGCAACCCATCAGACTTTCGAAAAAAACACAGGTTGAATGGGGAACCCCTGGTTTCTCAGTTGAAGTATAAGGAATTACCCTTATCTTCCTTCCGTGAAAAAATATTTGAAAACTTATCGCGACTTAAAACCCTCAATGCACAAGCCGGGGAAGAATTACCATGGCACCCCGTCCGGAAATTTTGTGCGAGATCACCATAGACGGGAGCATCAAGATGATCGAAAGATGATTAAGAATGAAAGGAAAATTCTAATGCAAAGAAAAAGCATAAGCAGGCTTGAGAATGAACAAAAACTGGTTATGCAGGCTTTATCGGATACACAGTATTTTGCGGCAATTTATGATCACTACTACCCCAGGATTTACAATTATATACGCCTTCGCGTAAATTCCAATTCTGTGGAAGACCTGGTAAGCCAGGTATTTGAAAAGGCACTTTCAAAGCTGGAAATATACTCCTCACAAAAAGGAGAGTTTTCCATCTGGTTGTTTACTATTGCTGTCAATACGGTAAGAGATCATCTGCGGGCTCAAAAACGTTGTGTTTTCGAGTTTAGAGCAACCATAGAAGAAATGACGGAAGCGCATGAACCGGATTTGGAAGAAAAAGTGCTCCAGAATGAAAGCAAAGAGAAGTTGCTTGATGCACTAAAATGTTTAAGCATCCAGGAACAGAACATAATTGCCTTAAAATTCTGGTGGAACCTGACCAACCGCCGGATTGCGCAGATGATGGGATTAGCTGACAATAATGTGGCGGTTATTCTGTTCCGGGCACTGAAACGTCTTAGAAAGATCCTGACTGATAAGCAATGCCTGTGAATCCTGATGAGTTAACTGACGAACAGTTGGATAGCCAGGGTGAAGGCAAAGGTAACAAAAGGGGGCAAAAAGTATGAATGAAAACCAGAAATCTTTAACCCGTGAGGAAAAGAATGAAAGGAAAACCAACAGGAGTCAAATTATAGTAGAATGACAAGCGCCTTTTCGGACATGTCCTCAAATTTAAGGGAGGTAAGTAAAAATGAGTGAAACCCCTAAATTTATGTCACGTGAGGAATTTGAAAAAGTAATCGTCAAGAAAGCGCAGGAAGACGCAGATTTTAAGAAAGCCTTGCTGGAAAAACCCCATGAAGCCATTGCCCGGTTTGGAGTTCAGGTTCCTGAAGAAATCGAAATAAAGGTTGTTGAAGAGTCGTCCAGGGTTTTATACCTGATCCTGCCGCTCAATCCTGACGAGTTAACTGATG
>DUNV01000115.1 GCA_012839215.1 Bacillota bacterium | reverse complement strand
TTGGGGCCCGGCGGCATCTTCCCCGGTACCCTATGTTTCCTTTATTTTAGAGGGGCGGGGCTCGGGGCACGGCGTGGGCATGAGCCAGAATGGAGCCTATAACCGTTCCAGGCAAGGGCACGATTACAGGGAAATTCTTTCCTTTTACTACCCTGGGACAGAAATCAATTCTAGATAACAGAAGGGACTTGCGCCACAGCAAAAATGCTTAAAACCGAAGATTTTACTTACCATCTTCCTTGCGGATTGATCGCCCAGGAGCCCCTGCCCCAAAGGGATCATTCCAGACTTTTGTTTTTACACCGTAGAACGGGAAAGGTAGAACACCATCATTTTTATGATCTGCCCACTTTGTTAGGCCCCGGTGACTTTTTAGTTTTAAACGATACTAGGGTACTTCCCGCCCGCCTTTTTGGACATAAGGAAGGGAAGACCGGGAGGGTGGAAATTCTTTTGTTGCGCCCCTGCGGGGAAAATAGGTGGGAAATAATTTGTTCCCCGGGTAAAAGGGCCCGCCCAGGTGATAGGCTCATTTTTGGGGATGGACGCCTGAAAGGGGAAATTTTGCAGATCCTTGATTCAGGAAACCGGATTGTTTCTTTTAGGACCACCGGTAGCGAGCTTTATCCCCTGTTGGATGAATTAGGGGAGGTGCCACTTCCGCCTTATATAAAAAAGGAACTGGGTGATGGGGAACGCTACCAGACGGTTTATTCCCGGGAGAGGGGTTCTGCTGCCGCCCCCACGGCCGGGCTCCACTTTACCCCATCAATTTTTGAAAAACTGCGAAAAGGCGGTCTCGAGTGGGCCTTTCTGACGCTGCATATTGGCCTGGGGACTTTTCGCCCGGTAAAAACCAGGTTTGTTGCCGATCACCATATGCACAGCGAACATTATGCTATTTCTGCCACGGTGGCAAAAAAAATCAATGAGGCTAAAAAAGCAGGGCGAAGAATAATCGCTGTGGGCACGACCTGCTGTCGTGTTTTGGAGGCCCAGGCTGATGAAAAAGGTTTTTTGCGGGAAGGGAGGGGGGAGACAAATATTTTTATTTATCCAGGTTATCAATTCAAAGCTATTGATGGTCTCCTGACGAACTTTCACCTGCCTCGTTCTACCCTTTTGATGCTTACCTGTGCCCTTGCCGGGCGAGAAAATGTTTTAGAGGCCTACCATGAGGCAGTGCAATTAAAGTACCGTTTTTATAGTTTCGGAGACTGTATGTTGATTATCTGAGGAAGGAAAATAATGCGAAATACGGATAGATTTGACACTGGCCTTCTTCTCCTTTATACTGGGAAAGAAGGTGCGGTAAATGGCAATTAAATGGGTTGAAACCGACAGTTGTGGGGAAGCCAGGGCCGGCTTGCTTGAGACAAAAAGGGGGGTGGTAGAAACTCCTGCTTTTATGCCCGTGGGGACACAGGGCACGGTCAAAGCAATGACACCAGAAGAGGTCAAGGAAACAGGAGCAAGGATAATTCTAGGCAATACATACCATTTATATCTGCGGCCTGGCATAGAAATTATTTCGCTGGCCGGCGGGCTGCACAATTTTATGCACTGGGATCTTCCCATGCTAACGGATAGTGGGGGTTTTCAATTTTTTAGCCTTAGCCCTTTGCGGAAGATTTCGGAAGAAGGGGTAACATTTCGTTCACATATTGATGGTTCCACCCACTTTTTTACTCCGGAAAAAGCTGTCCAGGTGCAAAATATCCTCGGAGCAGATATAATCATGCCCCTCGATCATGTCATTCCCTATCCTTCATCCGATGACCAAACCCGCGACGCAATGGAAAGAACGATCCGTTGGGCTGATCGCTGTAAAAATTACCACGAAAAATGGGCTAGCCAGGCCCTATTCGGCATTGTGCAGGGGGGTTTTAGCACAGAGTTAAGAAAAATGTGTTGCTCTGCCCTGGTAGAGATGGATTTTCCCGGGTATGCCCTTGGTGGCCTAAGTGTGGGTGAGCCATTGGAATTGATGAACCGGATGCTTGATGTTTCTGTCCCCCTTCTCCCTGGTGATAAACCGCGCTATTTGATGGGTGTGGGTTCGGCTGACGCGTTACTTGAAGGTGTTGCCAGAGGAATTGATCTTTTCGATTGCGTTTTACCGACGCGTATTGCTCGCAATGGCCGGGCCATGATCCCGGAGGGTTATCTGACACTGCGCAATGCCAGGTTTGCCAGGGATATGGAGCCTATCGACCCCAGGTGCAGTTGCTATTGTTGTCGCAATTATAGTCGTGCCTATATCAGGCATCTCCTCAAATCCAAAGAAATACTGGGCCTGCGCCTGATCACTATTCATAATTTATTCTTTCTAGCCGACTTTATGTCAAGAATCCGCCGGGCCATCGGGGAAAAGACTTTCGGTGATTTTTATCGTACTTTTTGGACCCGTTTTAACAGGTATGCCAACAAAAATGAAGGAAGGGAATAAAAAATGGAATCGCTCGTTAGTTTTCTGCCGATTATTTTACTCTTTGTCATTTTTTATTTTTTGCTGATCAGGCCCCAGCAGGCCCAGCAGAAAAAGAGGAAAGAAATGCTTTCGGCCCTGCAAAAAGGGGATAGGGTTGTTTCCATTGGTGGTATACATGGTATGATTAAGGAAATAAAGGAGGAGACCATCGTCCTGCGCATTGCTGACAATGTCAACATCAGGTTGGCGCGTACCGGCATTGAGCGTGTTCTTGGAGAAAACGAATAAGAGGCATATTTTTACAGGAAGATACATATATAAGCAGTAAAAGGGGCCTCGGGCATCATTGTTTTCGGCCCCATCCTTTTATTAACTTGGGGGGTTAGAAAGGTGCGAAAAAAGGGCCGCTCCTCGGTGCAAAATGGGATACTGCTTGCCAGTCCGGAATCGTTGGTTCTGTTCAAGGGTCTGTTGCTAATAGTAATGACATCACTTTTTTTGTTGCTTTTTAATACGGTGTTGTTTTATTTTATTCCCCTGTCAGAGTTCTTTGTTCCCTATTTTATCTTCGGTTTTAGCCTGACAAGTATTCTGGCCGGTTCAATTTATATTGGCAAAAGGGTCGAGAAGAAAGGCTGGCTGAAAGGCGGGATTATTGGTTTTCTATATGTTTTCATCCTGTTTATTCTCGGTGTTTCTTTTTTCCCTGGTTTGGGGTTTGGAGCCAATCTGTTTACCAAGCTATTTATCGGTTTTGCTTTTGGTACACTGGGTGGTATTCTGGGTATTAATTCCTAAATTTTGCCCAGTAGGAGCAGTAAGCCGACGGAGACAAAAACAAGGCCTGCTCCTTTTTGTATATAGCTGGGCGAAATGCAGCGGGCCAATGCGCCCCCGACGAGTACTGCCAGCAATGAGGCAATGATCAGGGCCAGGGCGGCGCCCAGAAACACGCTGAGGGCCGATCTGTCCTGTGCTGCCAGGAGCATGACAGAGAGCTGTGTTTTATCTCCTAACTCAGCCAAAAACACCAATAAAAAGGTTGAACAAAATGTTTGCCAAAAGGTCACCTTATTGCCCCCAATCATATAAATCATCGTTGTATAGTTATTATAGCCTATGATCGGATGCCTGCAAGTATTAACCGAAGTATCTTGACTGGTGGCCTTCTTTCATTATAAAATAAATGTAGGTTTGAAAAATAATGCGGGAGGGGAACATTTTGACATATCATATCAAAGTGTTAAGGAAAGGCAACCTGCAGGAAGTTGATTTGGGGAACTGCCGGGAATGCCAGGCCTCGTGCCAATCAGCCTGCAAGACTTCCTGTACTGTTGGTAACCAGCCTTGCAGGCAGCAGGGAAAATAAAACAGCCTTGCTTTTTATTCCATAGAGTAGTCCTTCGGGACTACTTTTTGATAGGAGGCAATTAACCTGATAAGTTCTAACAAGGATATTCACCTGTTTAGGCATGGGGATCTCAGCCTGGCCTACGATGTAAACAGCGGTTCCCTGCACTTGATGGACGCCCTCGGCTGGGATCTTGTTTCCCTGCTGTCAGAGGGCTGGAAAAGGCACGATGCGGTCGATCGTCTGAAAGGTGTCTACCCGCCTGAGGAAATACAGGCGGCCCTGCAGCAGTTGGACGAGCTAGAAAGGGAGAAACTGTTTTTTTCCCAGCAGCCAGTTCTGCAGGAAGGTGCATCTATTACCCGTGGCGTCAAATCCCTGTGTCTGTTCATTACCCATGCCTGCAATTTGTACTGTCGCTATTGCTTTGCCCGCAAGGAGGGCAACTATCGCCCCCTGCACATGAGCCAGGAGGTTGCCCGGAGGGCAGTCGATTTTCTTTTGGAAGCAGAAGGGCCCCGCCACCGGGAAATAGATTTTTTTGGTGGCGAACCCCTGCTGCAATTTCCTCTGATCAGGGATACCGTGGACTATGCACGAAAACGTGCAGCCTCACTGGGGAGGGTAATGACCTTCACCGTGACTACCAATGCGCTCCTTCTCAGCAATGAGGTTATTGATTATCTAAACAGCGAAAACATAAATGTAATTATCAGTATTGATGGCAGGCCAGAGGTCCACAATTTAATGCGTCCTGGGGGCAGCGGCCTGGACAGCTACCAAGTGACTATCGATAACGCTCTCAATTTCCTGCAAAAAAGGAAGTTTGCTGATGATTATATCCGTGGAACCTATACGCGGGAAAACCTTGATTTTAGTGCGGATCTCAAGCATTTTTTAGATCTGGGTTTTACATCACTATCGCTTGAACCCGTTGTGGCCAGTGAAAAAGAAGACTATGCCCTCAGGGAAGAGGATCTCCCCCGGCTTGAAAAGGAATATGATCGCCTGGCGCAGCTATATCTCGAGCGTAAGCTTGAGGGCCGGCCCTTTGTTTTCTATCACTTTGAAATGGACCTGGAAAGGGGCCCCTGCCTTTACAAAAGACTGAGCGGCTGTGGGGCTGGGTTGGAATACCTGGCTGTCTCCCCGGGAGGCGATCTTTACCCTTGCCATCACTTTATCGAGGAAAAAGCATTCCACATGGGTAATCTTCTGGAAAGGCCCTTTACTTTTCGCCGGGAAATTGGGGAAGGGATTTATGGCTCTGCCAAAGAAAGGGAGGAATGCCACACTTGCTGGGCCCGTTATCTTTGCGGGATGGGCTGCCCGGCCAGTTCTGTTTTTATGGCTGGGGATATGAAAAAAACCTATGCCCTTGGCTGCTCCCTACAGAGGATCCGGCTGGAGAGGGCGTTATACCTGCAAGCGGCCCTGGCAGTAGCTAAAGATGACAATTGATCATAAAATTGTGGCTACCCGGTTTTGTTGAAGGCATTGTGGGCAAAATATTGGGTTCTCCCGGTGCTGCAGGTGTGCTGAAGCGTTATATAGTGTTGTGTTATCAATATGATTAAAGGAAGTTTTGTTATTGGATATTTTCTCTTATCAGCAGGAAGAAAACATCAAAAAAGACGGCCCCTTGGCCAGGCGCATGGCCCCCCGCTCTTTGGCGGAATTTTATGGGCAGGAACACCTTGTTGGGGAAAATAAGCCTCTAAAAAAAGTGATAGATGGGGAGCTGTTTTCCTCCCTTATTTTTTATGGCCCGCCGGGAACAGGGAAAACAGCTTTGGCCCGGATCATCGCCTCAACTACTAAAGCCCGTTTTACGCGCCTGAATGCAGTTTCCACCGGTGTCAGGGAAGTGCGCAACATAGTGAATAGGGCAAAAGAATTAAAGATGGGCTGGGGCAAAAATACAATTCTTTTTCTCGATGAGATCCATCGTTTCAACAAGGCACAGCAGGATACATTGCTCCCGGCGGTAGAAGAAGGACTAGTCTACCTAATTGGTGCTACGACAGAGAATCCTTTCATTTCCATAATCCCGCCTTTGATGTCGCGTTCGCTCCTCTTTACTTTTGAAAGTCTTTCAGAAGAGGCTATTGCCAAAGTGCTTGTTGGCGCCCTTGCAGATAAGGAAAGGGGCTTGGGCAAATTGGGGGCAACCCTAACGGACGAGGCACTGTATTTTTTGGCGGAAATGTCTGGAGGGGATGCGCGTAGTGCCCTTAATGTGCTGGAAATGGTCATGGCTAACAGGGCGGCTGCCCCGGGGCACTCCAGGACACCCTTGCAGCCTAGAGAGATCGAGGAAGTCCTGCAAAAGAAATATCTGAAATATGATCGCGGTGGCGATTATCATTATGATATCATTTCAGCCTTTATCAAATCCCTGCGCGGTTCTGATCCGGATGCGGCACTTTACTGGCTGGCACGCATGTTGGAAGGTGGGGAGGACCCTCTCTTCATTGCTCGCCGCCTTATCATCAGCGCTAGCGAGGATATCGGCAATGCTGACCCTGCAGCCTTGCCCCTGGCCGTGGCCTGCGCACAGGCACTGCAACAAATTGGCATGCCGGAAGGACGCATCTGCCTTTTCCAGGCGACAACCTACCTTGCCTCGGCTCCCAAAAGCAATGCAGCCTACCTTGCTGGTGAAAAGGCCCTTGCCGCGGCCAGGGAGACCCCGGGGAAAAGGGTACCACCCTATCTAAGGGGCACTGGTTATCGCGGGGCCTCCAAAATGGGGCATGGTCTAGGGTATCTTTATCCTCATGATTATCCTCACCATATTGTGGCGCAAACTTACCTTCCTGCAGGACTGGAAAAAGAAATTTTCTACCAGCCCGGCGATCAGGGCGGCGAAAAGGAGCTGGCCGAGCGCCTGAGGCAATGGAGGAAACTAACGGGTAAGGAAAAGATGGATAAAGGGGAACAATATGTTTAGATACCGTTCGATCAGCAGCCCATCGAGGTGCAAAATTCCTGTGGGGGCCTGCCGTTTCATCTCTTCACTATCTCCTTGTGAATCGGAGGAGGAGGCACGCCGGTTTATCAGCAGTGTAAAGGAAGAATTAACAGGGGCTACCCATCATGCTTTTGCCTATCGGTTGGGCCTGGGGGAAAAACTGCTGGCCCGCTTTAGCGATGATGGTGAACCGGCCCTTTCAGCTGGTCCACCCATGCTGGGGGTACTGGAAAAGGAAAATCTGACAAATATTGTCATCGTCGGCACGCGTTATTTCGGGGGTGTGAAATTGGGCATCGGCGGGTTGGTCAGGGCCTATCGCAGCTGTGCCCAGGCAGGTGTGGAAAAAGCTGCCATTTGTGAAAAAGAACTGCTGGCGGAAATTAATGTACGCGTTCCCTATGATTATTTGGGGGGAATCTTAAAAGAGATCGAGGCCCGGGGAGGCAAGGTGTTGGACTATCACTACCTTCAGGAGGCACAGATCAAGGGGCGCTTACCCCTCAGGGAAAAGAGAGCCTTTATTAGACGGGCAATGGAACTAAGCCGCGGGAAGGCGTTGATAGAAGATATGTAGGCAATATTGATGGCTTTGCCGCAAACCAAAGTTTATGCATTGGAATTGTGAACCGATATTCTGCCGTATAAACAGTCCATGAAAGCATAGGAATTTTGTACGGCATGGGGGGCATTTTAGGGGGCTATGGGATACGGATGAAAAGACCGGGTTTAAAAAAGGGAACAAAAATTGCTGTGGCCATGAGCGGAGGACTGGACAGTTCCGCTGCAGTTCTTCTTTTAAAGGAGGCGGGCTATCAGCCGGTGGGTGTGACATTGCTCTTTTGGGTGGATCCCCTGACAAGGGGCTCCGGGGATGATTTGGGTGATGCCCGCAGGGTGGCTGCCGATCTGGGTATAGCCCACCAGGTTATTGATATGAAAGACGCTTTTTATGAGCAAGTTGTTAGCCA
>DUNV01000114.1 GCA_012839215.1 Bacillota bacterium | reverse complement strand
GCTGAATTTGCGGCTAAATATCCCTCGTTGCCCCTTATCTTTGCCCACTGGGGGGGCGGGCTCTGTTTTTATGAATTGATGCCGGAGCTGAGGGAACAGCTGCGCCATGTTTATTATGATATTGCTGCCAGCCCCTTTTTATATACTCCCAATATCTACAAGGTTGTCCGGGAGATTGGGATTCTTGACAAGATTCTTCTCGGCAGTGATTACCCCCTGCTTTCCCCACGGCGTTACCTGCGTCAACTGGACAATTCCGGCCTTACAACCGGGGAGATAAGGAAGATCACGGGGGAAAACGCCGCCAGGCTTTTTTCCACCGCAATTTGCTAAAAGTTACTGCCAGAATCTTTGCTATGGTTTTCTTTGGAAACCGCTGGGGTTATCCGCATACCATTTCCGTTGTCTTCAGCTGTACAAACCTTTCCCACCATTGCCCCGCATAAGCATAAGCAGGGCTTTATTGTTTTATAGATCATTTTTATGGGTTCTTTCATACCATTTACCCAGCTGGGAATACTATCTCTCATAAACCAAATATGCGGAAAGGATGAAAACTATTGCGGATACTGATGCTTAGTTGGGAATTTCCCCCTAGGGTGGTAGGAGGGCTTGCCCAGCATGTCTATGAATTGTCCCGATCACTTGTTGCTTCCGAAGGGTGCCAAGTGGATGTTATTACCTCAGGGGAGGAAAGGTACCCCGAAATGGAGATGATGGATGGCATTAGGGTGCACCGCGTCCATCCCTATCATGGTGGGGGGGGAAGGGATTTTATCGACTGGGTGCAAAGGTTTAATTTTGCCATGCTGGAAAAGGGGGCCTCCCTTTTTAATGAAAATGGCAGTTATGATTTGATTCACGCACATGACTGGCTTGCGGCTTACGGGGCCAGAGGCCTGAAACATATCTATACGACTCCCCTCCTGGCGACAATCCATGCCACGGAATATGGCCGGAACAATGGGTTGCACAATCAGGAACAAAGAAGCATCAGTGATCTTGAATGGTGGATGATCTATGAGGCCTGGAAGGTCATCTGTTGCAGTGATTATATGAAAGAGGAACTTATGCACGTTTTTCAGGTTCCCGAAGATAAGTTGGTGGTGATCCCCAATGGTATTCGCCCCGAGGCTTACAAGCCGGGAGACAGGGTGGTTTTGGACGAAAGTTTTTATGATCCCCACGCGAAAATAATATTTTACATCGGTCGCCTCGTCCAGGAAAAAGGAGTACAAATTTTACTTGATGCCGCTCCCACTATCATGGAAAAAGTCCCCGGGGCACAAATCGTTATTGCTGGAACAGGTCCCTATGCGGAACACCTTAGAAACAAAACCAGGGAAATGGGGCTGGACAAAAAAGTTCGCTTCCTCGGTTATGTGGATGACGAAACCCGAAACGAGCTTTACAACTGTGCCTCTGTTGCTGTTTTTCCCAGCCTCTATGAACCGTTTGGAATTGTTGCCCTGGAGGCTATGGCCTCCGGAACCCCGGTTGTTGTTTCCTCAGTGGGTGGAATGGATGGGATCGTTGAACATGGGGTAGACGGGCTAAAAGTATATCCGGGAAACCCAGATTCGCTGTCTGATCAGGTTTGCCATATTCTTGAAAACGGGGAACTGGCAGAGTCGCTGGCAGAGAAGGCGGCCAGGAAAGCTACATTAAAATATTCATGGGATAGTATTGCCCGGCAAACTTTCAAGGTCTATAAGGAGATAGTATCTTCGGAGGAAAACCTGAGATGGCGCCAGAAGGCCAAGAGACAGATGAGGCCCGATGAAATCACGGTTGAAGGGATAGGAACCAAGAAAGGCAGGGTGCCACACCTGATTTAAGAATTCGGTTGCAGAACCCGGGGTTTCCGGACGGGCAATCGGGGCCCCGGGATCTGCAAAGTTAGGCATAAACAGGGCAGCAATTTTTAGCAAACGCCGGTGGATGATTCTTGACAAACATTTTGATTGGTGCTACAATTACTCTGGTTCGTTGGTGATGCACTTCTGCCACAGAGGTGATACACCACCAATCCGATGCTGAAGCATTATTTGTGCAACCAAAAGTTAATAACGCGGGGTGGAGCAGTCTGGTAGCTCGTCGGGCTCATAACCCGGAGGTCGCAGGTTCAAATCCTGTCCCCGCAACCAGAATATTCAGGGCCATTCTGCCCTTTTACACATAGATAGTTTTCCGTCTTATTTTTGTGGTTATTGCTCACGTAGCTCAGTAGGCAGAGCGTATCCTTGGTAAGGATAAGGCAACCGGTTCGAATCCGGTCGTGAGCTCCATGGCGGTGTAGCTCAGCTGGCTAGAGCATACGGTTCATACCCGTAGTGTCCGGGGTTCGAGTCCCTGCGCCGCCACCATTTTATTTTGGGTTTATTTTTTTTTAATATAGTTTAGTTTTTGCAATAAACGGTCGTTGTTATAGCGGTAATATGGATAAAGGGGGATCCTAAATAATGGCCAAGAAGAAATTTGAGCGCACCAAGCCGCATGTAAACGTCGGCACCATTGGGCATGTGGACCATGGCAAGACCACCTTAACATCGGCAATTACCTACTGTTTAGCATCACAGGGTTATGCCT
>DUNV01000113.1 GCA_012839215.1 Bacillota bacterium | reverse complement strand
TCGAAGGCCATCATGCTCAAGTTCATGGAATATGGCATCAGGCTTACCGAGGAAGAGGCGGCGGAATTTCTTCCTAGCGTAAGACGTTCCACAGTGCAAATGAAACGGCCTTTATTTGATAAGGAACTTGTCTATATTTATGAGGATTATATACAAAGTAAATATGGTGAACAATTTCAGGTTTAGAAAAGCAATGAAAAGGGAAAGCTTTTGTACCGGACTGGAACAAAAATGCTTGATAACCTGTTGTCTTTTGGCTGCTAGCGGGAAATGGCTCCTTGGGACAAGTATGCTTTTTTGAACCCATCCGTACGGGGAGTGAGCTAACGATGCCTTGGTTGATCTTTGCTGTTCTTGTTTGGATAGTTGTCCTGTTGATTGTTCGCCCAAGGGGGCTGGCCAGGCTTTGGAGTGCCTTTTTCTGGTCAATTCCTTCGGGTTTTTTTCCTAATCAGATATTTGTGAGCAAAGGGCTTTACCAATTCCAAGAATCCCAGTATTTCCTTGGGGACGTTCCCCTGTTTTATCTCGTTGCCCTTGGGGGCCTGGCAGTTATCGTTATGCGCTTCCTCCCCGAACACAAAATCTGGCAGTTCCCTTACCTTATCCTTTGCAGTCTGGTTTTAATGTTGCTCCAGATTTTTGCCCTCAGTAAAAATTATATCCTCTTTATACAATGGTCCCTCATCGACAGTTTTATTTTTATCTTGATTGCCCTAATAACCATTGTCTGGTTAAGTAGCCTTACCATTAGGAAGCAGGAAAAAAGGTATTATTTTTAATTATTAAGTACCTGGAAAGGGTGTTTTGGCATGAATTTGACTGTACTGGGGAATTATGGGCCGTACCCTCCTGCTGGCGGAAGCTGTTCCGGCTACCTTCTTGGGCATGATGATTGTTTTGTTCTGCTTGAGTGTGGCAGTGGTGTGCTGAGCAATCTGCAATACCATCTGGAGGTAAAAGATCTCTCTGCGGTCATTATTTCCCATTTGCACAGCGATCATGTTTCCGATCTTTTTGTTTTGCGCTATGCCTGGCAGCAGGAGATGGATAGGGATCCTAGGCTCCAACCCTTGCCTATTTATGCTC
Organism: Bacillota bacterium; assembly: GCA_012839215.1. GTDB lineage: Bacteria > Bacillota > Dethiobacteria > DTU022 > UBA8154 > DUNV01. The sequence goes on along the minus strand of DUNV01000113.1, from coordinate 4,001 downwards.
CCGGCCAGCCGGAGGAAGAATATGCGAGAATACCATACAAAAACATTTTTAAACCCAATATGATAGACGGAGATAAGAAAGTCAGCATAGGCCCTCTGGATATCTCTTTTTTGCTGACGAGACATTCTGTGCCCTGCTATGCGGTTTCCGTTAAAATCGGGGGTAAAAAACAATTTGTCTATACTGCAGATACAGAATACTTTCCCGGGCTGGTTGCCTTTTCCACTGGAGCCCCCCTTTTGCTTTGCGAGGCAAATTACCTCGAAAAGGATATAGGGCAGGGAGCAGTCAATCATATGAGCGCTTTTCAGGCTGGGAAATTAGCTTGGGATGCCGGGGTTGAAACATTACTTTTAACACACTTGCCCCCTAGCAGGGATGGAATCCTTTATTTAAATGAGGCTGGCAAGGCATTTCCTTCGGTACTTTTAGCCGAACAAGGAAAGGATTACTTTTGTGGTAGCCGCACGGAAAATAAAAATTCCTCTGCAGAATGGGTACAACTAAGTGTAGAAACGGATCCGATTATTATATCGCTGTTAGAAGGAAGGCTCAGGGCAGAAGGTATCCCTGTCATTACTTCCGGAGAAGCTGTGGGGGGGATTTATGGGCTGACAACCGGGCCCCTGGCAGAAAAAAAAATCATGGTCCCATTTGATCACCGGGAAAAGGCAGAAAAAGTTTTGTGGGAAATAGAGGGCAGTGGAAGCGAAGGTTAGTGGCAATATTTCCCGGGCAAGCGCATATTTCGACCATTGGCTGCCCATAAACCTAGAAAAAGCTGAAAATCGGAAGGAAAATACATGCTGAAACGGTATTATATAGCAACATATGGTTGCCAAATGAATGTCTATGATTCGGAGGTGTTGGCCGGGCACCTTGAAAGTATGGGTTATCATGCGGCAAGTAGTGAGGATGAGGCTGATGTGCTGATTATCAACACCTGTGCCGTAAGAAAGAAAGCTGAGGAAAAAGTGTTCAGCCGCCTAGGCACCATCCGCGAGCTAAAAAAGAGCAGGCCCCAGATGATCGTTGCCCTTTGGGGTTGTATGGCCCAAAGGGAAACGGTAGTCCAGAGAATTAAAAGACGTTTTAAATTTGTCGATCTGGTATCCGGCCCCAATGCATTGGAGCGGTTTCCAGCTTTACTGGAGAAAGCTGCTACTGCCAAAGAGACAGTATTTGACCTAGATCATGCGGGTGGGAAAGAATCCTTGCCTATCAAAAGGGCTGAAGGTTTTAAAGCATGGATTCCCATCAGCCATGGGTGCAACAATTATTGTTCGTATTGTGTTGTCCCCTATGTAAGGGGACCTGAAATAAGCCGGTTGCCGGAAAATATCATTAATGAAGTTGATGAACTTGCCAATTGCGGCTTTAAGGAAATTACCCTGCTAGGGCAAAATGTAAATTCCTACGGCAAGGACTTGAAGCAAAAAATAGATTTTGCTGATTTATTGCTTCATCTCGATCACCGACTGATAAATCGTTCCGACAATCCGCCACGGATAAGATTTATGACATCGCATCCTAAGGATTTATCAGAAAAAAGCGTGCGTGTTATTGCAGAGGGTCGAAATATTTGTGAACATATTCATCTTCCCATACAATCGGGTAGCGATGAGCTCCTAAAAAAAATGAACAGGGGTTATACAAGGGATTATTATTTAGGGTTGGTCGATATGATCAGGGAGGCCATCCCCGGTTCCTCCATTACCACCGATTTAATTGTTGGTTTCCCGGGTGAAAATGAGGAGGATTTTGCTTTGACGATAGATCTTATGGCAAAAGTTCGCTTTGATGCGGCCTTTATCTTTGCCTATTCCCCACGCCAGGGAACAAGGGCCGCCGGGATGCCGGGGCAGGTTGCGGCCAAAATAAAGAAAAAAAGAATCGTACAGCTCAATGAGCTGCAGAATCGTATCGGGCTGGAAAAGAATCAGGGCCTTGTCGGAAGCATACAGGAAGTTTTGGTAGAGGGGCAAAGCAAAACTAATAAAAACATGTTTACAGGGAGGACAAGGACAAATAAAATTGTTCATTTTCCCTCCGCAGCCGATTGCCTCGGTGAATTTATCGATATTAGGATCGAGGAAGCGAGAGGGTGGAACCTAATTGGGGCAATTGATCGTAGGAATTAGTTTTTTTAATTTGGATTTTTGAAAATAACCTTGACGCATACATTAAAGTATTATATATTTAGAAGGTAATATTGTTTATCGTTTGACAACGATTGGGGGGTAAAAATGCAATCAATAGAGGAAATCCTCCGGGCTAAAAAAATCAAGGTAACCCCGCAAAGAATGGCTGTTTATTCAGTCTTGAAAAATACCAAATCGCATCCCAGCGTAGAAAATATCTACCAACAACTAAAACCGGACTACCCGGCAATGAGCCTTGCCACAGTTTATAAAACTGTTGACGTTTTCAAAAAGGTGGGTCTAATCCAGGAATTAAGTATTGGGGATGGTGGTCTGCGTTATGATGCCGATATGAAACCACATTCCCACATATATTGTAGGGGGTGTGGCAGGATTATCGATTTGCAACAAAATTGCTTTGCGGGGTATTTCAATGGTAAAATTCTGCTTAAGAAGATCAATGAGGAAACGGGGTTTGATATTTCTTCCTTCCAGCTCTATTTCTATGGTTTGTGCCCCCGGTGTAAAAAGGCGAAATCATATAGTACAACCCTTGAATAATTTTTAACACCAAGTCTATGATTTTTAAAGGCCCGGAACCTGTGCAAAAAAACAGGTTCTTTTTTCATTATAAGGAATTATGTTATAATAAACCTGCAAACCTTGTTTTTTACAGTGCAATTACTTTACGGGAGCGTATCCGTTTATTATGGCTAAACTAACGCCGATGATGCGGCAGTTTAAAGAAACCAAGGAAAAATATAAAGAGGCCATCCTTTTTTTCCGGGTCGGGGATTTCTATGAGATGTTCTTTGATGATGCCATAACTGCCTCCAGGGAACTTGATATTACCCTGACCAGCAGGGATGGCAACAAGGAAGATGCGGTACCCCTTGCGGGTTTTCCCCATCATGCTGCCTCTGGCTATATTGCCCGTTTGCTGGAAAGGGGTTATAAGGTGGCTATTTGCGAACAAGTGGAGGATCCTGCCCAGGCCCAGGGCCTGGTAAAAAGGGAGGTTGTACGGGTTATTACGCCTGGAACCCATCTTGAGGATAATTTATTGGAAGAAGATCGGAATAATTATCTGGCCTCTATTTGCCATTCAGGGAACAAGGAGGAATATGGTCTAGCGGTTGCTGATGTCTCTACTGGTGAAATTATGGTTTTTTGTTTTACCGGACAGGAGGCGGAAAGTGAAGTCAGGGACGAGCTGTCCCGACTTCAACCCTCAGAGATACTGCTTATCCCCGCTGTAAAAAATTCCTTTTCTGGAGGCAGGGCTTTCCCATCCCTGCTCAAGGAAAGAGATGCAACGATCAATTATGGGAAACCTTTTGCCAACCGGGAGGAAGCCCTAAATTTTTTTAGGGAAGAATGTCCATATTTAAGGGAAAGCGCCGAAACGATCAATTCCTCTTCTGCCTTTTTTGCTGTTGCTGCAGCCCTGCGCTATATCAAAGAGATGCAGAAGGCGCCGATGCAATATTTCCAGCAGGCCCGTCTAATTGAAAAAAATGAGACGATGTTTCTTGATGGTGTCACCTTGCGCAATCTAGAGGTATTTGTGACGATACGTTCGCAAGATAAGGAAGGCACCCTTTTCGGAATTCTTAACAGGACCAGAACATCCCTAGGTGGACGGCAGTTGCGCAAGTGGTTGCAAAGGCCACTGCTGGATCGTGATCTCCTATCCTTCCGCTGGGAAGCTGTGGAGGAGTTAAAGAATAACCCCTTTTATCGTGGGGAAATAAAGAAACTGCTGCGGGATGTTTGCGATCTGGAAAGGTTTTGTGGGCGCCTCAACCTGGGCCGGGTTGATCCCGGGGGTATGCTCTCGTTGAAAAAAACACTGCAGCT
>DUNV01000112.1 GCA_012839215.1 Bacillota bacterium | reverse complement strand
GATTCCAGAGACGTAATATAGCTGGCGCTAAAGACCATGATCAGGCCAAATCCAGCCAGGATAAGAACTGTAAAAAAGACAGCAAAATCCGGTTGTTTCCGCGCCTGTCGTTCCACCTGCCGGGCTCTCACCTAATATACCTCTCCTTTAGGGCCAAAACAGCCTCTTTAAAAACGTTGCCACGCTCCTCAAAATTCTTAAACATATCCCAACTGGCACATGCCGGGGAAAGAAGAACCGTATCGCCGCTTTTCGCCGACGCCGTGGCCTCTTCCACGGCAGCGGACATCCCCTCTACGATGACAGTATTATCAAAGCCCACCGCCGAAGCTGCTCGGGAAATGGACCCGGCAGTTTCCCCAATAAGGATCATTTTTACAACTCCCTCATCCCTCAAGGCCCTGACAAAGTCATTAAAATCGCTGCCCTTATCGGAACCTCCGGCAATAAGAATCTTTGGCCCGGGTATGGACCTCAGGGCACTTAGGGCTGCCTGTGGGTTAGTCCCCTTGGAATCGTTGACAAACCTGATCCCCCCGAAATCGCAGACAGATTCGAGTCGATGAGCGACCCCCGGAAAAACCCTGAGAACAGCGGCAATTTGGGATAACCCGATCCCCCCGGCCCAGGCCATAGCTGTAGCGGCAAGGGCATTTTCCAGGTTATGCAGGCCACGAATGCGCACCTCATCTGCCCGGCAAACCACAGAACTGCTCCCGCCATCGGAGATAACAATTTGTTCACCGTGCAAACAAACACCGCTTGGCAGCTTCTCCCGGCGGCTAAAGTAAAGAACTTTCCCTTTAGAAAAAGAGGCAAATTCCCTGACCATTGGATCATCCCAATTAAGTATGGCCCAATCATCAGGCCTCTGATTCATTAATATCCTCTTCTTGGCGGAAATATAACCCTCCATTGTCCCGTGATAATCAAGATGATCGGGGGCAAGGTTCAAAATGGCCGCAATATCCGGCGAAAAACGATCCACATTTTCCAACTGAAAACTGCTCAGTTCGGCAATAATAATATCTCCTTTTCTGGCGTGCAAAACCGCCTCGCTTAAAGGGCGCCCAATATTTCCGGCAACGTGGATCCGCTCACCATAATGCCCCTTGTAAATCTCTCCCACCAGCGAAGTCGTCGTCGTCTTCCCATTCGTTCCTGTAATACCGACAAGTTTCCCCCCAAAAAAAAGGTGGGCCAGTTCAATTTCCGAATAAATTTTTATGCCTTTTCCGGTTGCTTTTTGCAACAATTCCATTTGCGGATGGATCCCCGGACTTTTGATGATCAAATCGACGTTTTCCAGAAGAGCCTCCCCGTGCCCTCCTGCAGCAAAAGACACCTGTGGAAAGGGCCGGAATTCGCTAATTACCTCCCGCAGCTCTTCCTCGTCCCGCCGGTCATTAGCAATAACCCTGGTGGCACCAGCCTTCAAAAGAAGGTGAATTGCCGCCCGGCCACTGCCGGCTAGACCCAGAACAAGAACAATTTTTTCTTTCAGCCCGTTATTCATCTACGTTTACCTGAGAGGCCAGGGGAAATCAAGCAGGCCCATGATCGCAAAAACAAAACCCAGGGCCCAGAAACCTGTTACCACCTGCCACTCGGACCATCCCTTCATCTCAAAATGGTGATGCAAAGGGGCCATCAACAGTATCCTTTTCCCCGTTAGCTGAAATGAAATGACCTGTAAGATGACAGAAAGGGTCTCCAAAACAAAAACCCCCCCGATGATCGCCAGGTAAAACTCCGCTTTTGTCAGGATGGCCGCGGCTGCAAGGGCTGCCCCTAAGGAAAGCGAGCCCACATCCCCCATAAAAACCCTGGCCGGATGGAGGTTAAATATTAAAAAACCAAAAATTGCCCCGATCATCGTTCCGCAAAAAAGGGCCATATCCTGTAAACCTTGCATAGAAGCCAGCAGAAGAAAAGCCAAAAAGGCAATGATGGATGTTCCACCAGCCAGCCCGTCGATCCCATCCGTCAGGTTAACAGCATTGGAGGCCGCCACGATCATCAAAAAAATTAACAAAGGGTAAGCTAGGCCAAAATCGATCTGCAATGTAGAAAAAGGAATATCAACCACTGTGGAATGGCCTAGGTAAAGCAGCACGAGGTAAAACACCACAGAAAAAACAAATTGCCCGGCAAGTTTTTCCCTGGCCTTCAGGCCCAGGCTGGTCCGGCGCACAACTTTGCGATAATCATCCAGAAAACCTAAAAAAGCACTGGTTAGGGTGATTCCTACAGCTAATATCAAAAAAGGCGTTTTTTCCACACCAAAGAAAAGGGAAATCAGCAAGGAAAATAAAATTACTATTCCACCCATGGTCGGCGTTCCCGCCTTGTGAAAATGCCTCCGCGGTCCATCCGATCGGACCTGCTGGCCAAACTGTTTGGAACGGGAAAAGCGAATATAAATAGGAGAAAAAACAACGCTCAAAATAAAGGCCGTAAATGCTAAAACATATACTTGCGATGTCAAGTCCGCTTCCCTCCGTCTGTATGTTGAATTCCACTGCCCTGGCAGCCCGAAAGGAGCCCTTCGGCAATTTGTTCCAGTCGCATGGCGCGGGAACCTTTGACTAAAATGCAGGATTTTTCCAGCCCAATCGAAAAAAGGTGTTCCAGGGCTTCCCGCGGATTTTTTGCCTCATAGATCCTCTCCCCGGCAAAACCCGCCTCCCTGGCCCCCTGCCCGATCAACGCCGCTTGTTCACCTACGGTGACCAAATAATCGAGGGACAGATCCGCCAAGTATTTGCCTATACCCAAGTGCCCCTCCTCAGCCATATCTCCCAATTCAAGCATATCGCCCAAAACTGCAATGGCCCTGCCTTTCCCGGCCAGATCCCTGAGTGTCAGCAGAGCAGCCTTCATCGAAGAAGGACTGGCATTATAGGTGTCATTGATTACCTCGAAACCGCCCCCGGCCACCCTTCTTTCCATCCTCATGGCAGATATTCCTGCCCCGGCCAACCCCTGTCTTATTTTGTCAATTTCCATATTAAAGTGCAGACCAACGGCAACAGCGGCCAGGGCATTGTAAACGTTATGTTTTCCCGGAACGGGTATCTGAAATTCCTGCAGATCCATTCCGGGCATTAGGGCGGTAAACCTGACACCATCCCCACAGGAAAAATAATTTACGGCCCTTAAATTCACCTTTTTGCCAAAACCAAAGTAAGATACCTGCCCGGGGAAATCTTCACCCATGCGCCTCAAATAATGATCATCCCCATTGAGAAAGGCTGTCCCTTTCTCCCCCATGGCAACCAGAAGCTCATTTTTGGCCCTGAAAATATTCTCCACACTGCCCAGGTGCTCAATGTGCGCCTCCCCTATATTAGTTACTATTCCCAGGGAAGGCCGGGCCAGGGAAGCTAACAGGGCAATTTCCCCCGGGCCGCTCATGCCCATTTCCAAAACCGCCATTTCGTGCCCTTTATCAAGCTGGAGCAGTGTCAGCGGCAAGCCTAAATGATTATTGAGGTTGCCCTCTGTTTTGAGTACGTTGAAACTGGTTGCCAGAACAGAGGCAACAAAATCCTTCGTCGTGGTCTTGCCATTACTTCCCGTAATGGCAATCAGGGGAATCAAATATTTTTGGCGCTTTAAACAGGCCAGCTTATGCAAGGCCTGAAGTGTATCATCAACGGCTATCAGGGTTTTCCCGCGGGGGAGATCAACCCCCCGTAAGGTGTTTTGCCGGCCACGTTCCAGCAATGAACCGGCTGCCCCTTTCCTGAGCGCATCAGCAATATAGCTGTGGCCATCCTCTTTTTCCCCCTGCAAAGGGAAAAAAAGTTCCCCCCCGCTTGCCTGCCGGGAATCGATCAAAAATCCGGTAAAAAGATTTTTCCCCGGAGCAAGCAATTCTCCATCAGTTGCCTTTAATATTTCCTCAACAGACAAGGACATCTTCTCACCCTAAAGTATCTTTGAAAGTCTCTTCGTAATAATCTCCTCCGCTACTTGGCGATCATCGAAGGGAACAGTAATATCGGCAAAAACCTGGTAACTTTCATGCCCCTTGCCGGCGATGATGACCAGATCGTCGGGCCTGGCCAGTTCGATACCCAGCCTGATTGCCTCGTAGCGTTCCGGCTGCACAGTATAACCCTTTCCGTACTCCTTGGCCTGGCGCAAACCAACCTCGACCTCCTCGATAATTTGCCATGGATCCTCCCCCCGGGGATTATCCGACGTCAGAATGGCATAATCACTGTACCTGGCCGCCACAAAACCCATGAGGGGACGTTTGCTCCGATCCCTTTCCCCGCCGCAGCCAAATATTGTAATTATTTTACCTTTGGCAAAAGCCCGGGCAGATTTGAGAATATTTTCCAAACCATCAGGGGTATGTGCGTAATCAACGATAACCGTAAAAGGCTGCCCCAGATCCACACGCTCGAAACGGCCTTTTACCTCCGTTATTTTTTCCAATATTTCCTTGATCGATGAAAGCGGTATTTTCTCCAGGAGGGCCACCGCAGTCGCCGCCAGGGCATTATAAATGTTAAATTTCCCCACCAATTGTAGGGAAAAGGTTTCCTGGCCCCATGGCGTCTCCAGCATATAGCGCACCCCGGAATCGTTCATGGCAACATCGGTAGCCCGGATTTCAGCCGGGCTGTCGATACCATAGGAAAGGGCCTGCACAGTATTTTGCCGCAAAAAATAATCATAATAGGGATCATCGCCGTTTAAAACGGCAAAACGTGGCCTGGAACCCTTAAAAAAATTTCCCCCAAGCTGTGAAAAAAGCTTCCCCTTGGCAGCGAGGTAACGTTCAAAGGTTTTGTGAAAGTCGAGATGATCCCCAGTAATATTTGTCAAAACGGCCATGTCGAAATCACATCCGGAGACCCTCCCCAGTTCCAGTGCATGGGAAGAGACCTCCATTACCCCGTGGGTTGCCCCGCTGTTGACCATATGACGCAGTATTTTTTGCAGATCCGGCGCCTCCGGCGTAGTCGCCGGAGTAGGAAAATGTTCTCCACCAATCATATACTTGATCGTTCCCAACATTCCGGTTTTCCAGCCCTGTCCAGAAAATATCGCTTCGAGAAGATGTGTAACTGTCGTCTTCCCGTTTGTCCCCGTCACGCCGATCAAACGGAGCTGTGCAGATGGTGAGGCAAAAAATTGTTGGGAAATTATTGGCAGGGCTGCCCGCACGCTGGGAACCACAACCTTGGTAACCCCCCTCACATCCCGATCCTTTTCCAGGACAATCACAGCAGCCCCGGCTTGCACAGCCTGGGGGATAAAATCGTGCCCGTCGGACCTGTTTCCTTCCAGGCAAAAGAAAAGAAAACCGGGTTCCACCTGTTTGGTATGGTGTGCCAGGCCACGCACCGAAATATGCTTCGATCCTTCAACTCTTGCCAGGGGCAATGCCTTTAAAAGATCGTTTAGATCCCGGGAAACTTCCATAGCCATGCACCTTTTCCTTTTTATTGTTTACTCCTCAAGAGGGGAGGCGAAATGCACTTTGACAATAGTCCCCTTTTGGATCCGTGTTCCGGCAGGAATTTCCTGCGAGGCAACAATTCCCGATCCCAGCGGTTCCATTTTTAGACCCAACAGGCCCAGCACCTCTCCCGTTTCTTTGATCGTCATCCCCAGAAGATCGGGCATCAATAGGTATCCATCTTCCTCGTCATCCCAAAGATCATCAAGATAAACAAGGATTCCTGTTTGTATAGGCACGCTTACCCCGGCTTTGGGGGTCTGTTCCACAATGATCCCTTCCCTGCCGATCAACTTGATAAGCAGGCCCTGGGTGTCAAGGAGTGCAGCTGCCTCATCGATGGTCAGCCCCTTTAGCTCTGGCACAGTCACCTGGCGGATCTCCTCCCCGGAAAGCCCCGAAGGGGATATTTCCAAGTAAGAAAGAACATCGAGCATAATGTTTCTAAAAAGAGGGGCGCTGACCTGAGAACCCCACTGGGGCCCCCTTTTGGCCCCATCAACAGCAATATATAAAACGACCTGCGGATCTTCAATCGGGGCAAAGCCGATAAATGAGAGGATATATTCGCCCCCAAGATAGGCGCCTCCGGGCCCAACCTTTTGGGCTGTCCCCGTCTTCCCGGCGATGCGATATCCCTCGATGAAAGCATTTGATCCGCTGCCGACCTCCACCACCTGTTCCATGATCAAACTGACCCGCTGGGAAGTTTTCCCGGAAATAACCTGCCGGATTATTTTAGGTGCGCGTTTCTGTATCGCCTCTCCTTCCGGCTCCCTAATCTCCTTGACGAGGTAGGGTTGCAAAAGATAACCCCCGTTAGCGATGGCTGATACGGCCATAACCTGTTGCAGGGGGGTCACGGAAATACCCTGGCCGAAGGAGGTTGTCGCCAGTTCCAAAGGCCCCACATCCTCCGTACGGAAGATCAACCCCGCCCCCTCGCCGGGGTAATCGAGCCCCGAACGCACCCCATAGCCAAAGGCCTTAATATAGTTAAATAGCTTTTCGGGACCCAATCTTTCTCCAAGGGCCATAAAGGCCGGGTTGCAAGAGCCAAGAACAGCCTCCAAAAAGTCGATAGAACCATGCCCTCCCCTGTCGGAGGTCCAGCAACGGATGGTATGGCCGGCTATGGTTACCGCCCCCGAACAGAAAAAACCCTCTTCCTCCCGGTATAAGTTTTCCTCTATGGCCGCAGAAAGGGTAACGAGCTTGAAGGTTGAACCAGGCTCAAAGGTATCCGTAATCGGGAATATTCTCCAGGTATCCTTATCGTAATCATTATAATTATTGGGGTTAAAATCCGGCTTGGAGGCCGCTGCCAGGATCTCACCTGTTTTGGGGTGGACGGCCAGGGCCATGACCCTAACAGGGGAATATTCCATCATCGCCTTGGAGAGCTCCCTTTCCACGATAAACTGGATTGTTTCATCGATGGTCAGGATGAGATCCATCCCTTCCCGGGGCGGAATATAACGGCGAATACCCGGAATCTCCCTTCCCCGGTTATCTGTGGGGAAAACAATGTTCCCATCGCGGCCCCTCAGCTCTTCTTCATAAAATATTTCCAGGCCGGCCCAACCCTGATCCATACCGACAAAACCAATAACCTGGGACAAAAGTGATTCATTCGGATAAAATCTTTTTGTCTCCTGGGTAAAAGTAATCCCAGGCAGATTTAAAAGGCGTACCTCCCTGGCTTTCTCCTCATCTATCTTCCTTTTCACATAAACAGCAGCCCTTTTTTGCGTTATAAGCTCCAAGATACGCTCCTCGTCCATCTCCAAAACCGGAGCGAGCGCTTTCGCTGTAAAATAGGCATCTTCTATCTGGGGAGGAATGGCCACTATTGTATCCACCGTAACACTGCCGGCAAGCAGGCGCCCCTTCCGATCATAGATATTCCCCCTCGAAGAACGGGCAGGTATACTTTTGTTCCACTGCTCCCAGGCCTTTTGCTGCAACTCTTCAGCCATGACAAACTGGATCCACCCCAGCCTGATTACGAGAGCAAGCATCAAAATTGCCGTAATAATAAAAAGTAAGAGCAGCCGTCTGCGAATATGTATGTTCGAAACAGTATCTCGGGCCATTTTGCCCCCCTAAAAAATTATTCGCCCCGGGCAAGATGCAACCATTGTCTTTTCTCAGGATACTGCAGGCCCAAATCATTTTTGGCAATCGCTTCAATTCTTTCCAAAGAACTGAGGCGATTAACCTCTATCTGCAACTGCTCTATCCCAACCTGCAGCTCCGTTATTTCCCTTTGCACCTGGTAAATTTGCAACTTTATGGCCACTACCTGGCCGTACTGGCTGATCAGTCCCACACTGATCAGCAACAGGCAAAGAAGTAGGCCGCAGAACAACAGGCCATTCCACTGGACAATATCCCTGCCCGAAACTTCACCAACCGATCGTTTTTTTCCTTCAATCCCAGGGCGACCTTTTTCTGGAAATCCCTGTTCAGGAAAATGGAAAGACCCCTTCCTTTTCGCTACTAACAACATTATTCACCTGCCCAATTGGTTAGAACTTTTACTGATTTAACAGTTTTTCTGCCGCCCTCAACCGGGCACTTGCCGCCCTCGGGTTACGGCCTCTCTCCTCATCGCCGGGAAAAAGAACTTTACGCGTCAGGATCTTGAGGAAAGGAGTTTTTCCACAGGTGCAAATTGGGGCCCCCGGAGGGCAAACACAGCCGCGCTCCCCTTCCCTGAAAGCTCTTTTGACGATCCTATCCTCCAGGGAATGGTAGGAAAGAACCACGATCCTGCCACCCGGTCGCAACCGCCGCAGGGCCCCTGCAAGCCCCCCGGAAAGGTTATCCAGTTCCTTGTTGACAGCAATCCTCAGCGCCTGGAAAACACGTTTGGCCGGGTGCCCCCCCCTGCGCCTCGCCGCCGCAGGTATGGCAGCCCTGATTATCTCCACTAATTGGCTGCTGCGCTCGACCGGGCCATGTTTAAGCCTGAAGCCGGCTATAAATTTGGCAATACGCAGGGCCCACCTTTCTTCACCATAAATACGGAACAGATTCGCTAATTCCTTGGTCGAAAGCTTTTGCAAAAGGTCGGCGGCTGTACAGGGAAGATCCTGGTCCATACGCATATCCAGCAAGACATCATCCCGGTAGGAAAAACCTCTTTCTTTCGTATCCAGTTGGTAGGAGGAAACCCCCAAGTCAAAAAGACAGCCATCCACAAGACCAATTTGTAAACGTTCCAGAACCTGATCAATTTCCACAAAATTCGCTTTAACCGGGATAAAAGATTTCCCAAAACAACCCAGCGCCCTTGTTGCTTCGGCTAGAACCCCGGCATCCCGATCCAGGCCGATTAGCTTCCCTCCCGGAGTTTGCTCCAAAATAGCCCGGGCATGTCCCCCCATTCCCAGCGTGGCATCAACGAATATTTTTCCCGGCCCGGGACGCAAAAACCTAAGGGTTTCCGGGAGCATCACCGGAATGTGTCGGGGCATCTTTTCGGGAGATTCCATTTAACCTTCAGCCCTTTGTTTAGAAATCAATGTCAAACATTTTTTCAGCAACCTGTTCATAGGAAAGATTTAACTTATCACTATATTCTTCCCACTTTTCCTTACTCCAAATCTCAGCCCGGTTGGAAACACCGATGAAGACAATTTCCTTGTCCAATTCAGCATGCTCCCTCAACACGGGTGGAATTAGAATTCTTCCTTGTTTATCGGGCTCCACCTCCGATGCCCCGGAGAAAAACAACCTCATAAAGGCCCTGGCCTCGGCCCTGGTAAAAGGCATCGCTTTTAACTTGTTTTCTAAGCTGTTCCATTCTTCCCGGGGGTAAGCAAAAAGGCAACTATCCAGCCCTCGTGTAATAATAAAGCGATCCTCCAGCTCCTCCCGAAACCGGGAAGGAACAATAACGCGCCCCTTATTATCCAAGGTATGGTTAAATTCCCCGATCAACATGGCCTTGCCAAGCCCCCATCTAAAAAATGCCAATTCCCTTAACCACTTTTCACCACTTCAAACCACTTGGCTCTATATTCTTCCCCCCCCACAGTTATTCCTGCCGGAAAGTAAAAAAAAATATTAAAAATATTAATAAGATAAAAAGAAAAATTTATAGTGATTAGGCAAATTTCAAATTTCTCCAAACAGCAGTGCACCCGGCACGGCCCGGAAAAATGTTCGGAAGATGCTGTTACCTGCAATATTTAAAGGAAAATTGCCACCCAATATAGAAATATATAGAAATATAATAGAATACTTTTACCAATATATAAGGATTTTGGGAGAGTGACTCCGGAGGGGCAAAAAGTATGGTGAGCACGGGCAGGTAATATTGGAGGAGTAGTACACATAAGGCAGGGGGAAATGCACGCATGAAGGTCATTCGTAAAACAAAGCAGGAAGCCATTATTTATCTCGATGAAAAAATCAATATTGCCAATTCCGCGGAATTGAAAGAAATACTGCAAAGTCTTTGCACAGAGAACTGCCAAACAATCACCGTAGATTTTTCCCATACAAGGATAATTGATAGCTCCTGCCTGGGCATCCTCCTCATGTTTCAGAAAAGGCTTAAGGAAAAAAAAGGTGAAATTATCATCAAAAATGTTACCAGTGATTATATCAGGCAAATGTTTACCCTGATTCATCTTTCCAAAGTGATCGACGTTAGGTAAACAACACAAAAGATATAAAGGGGGTTGGCGAGCGCTGGCTGGTTACAACCATACAGGCGGGCCTGATGATTGCGGGGGTAAACGCCGCCATGAGCTGCAGCAGGCCATTCTGGAAATCCTCACCAACTTGGCAGAAACTGATAACCTGCCCTGGACTGTTCAGATGGTTCTGTTAAACATCATCGGCTCGACTGGCGTGCAGGCCGGTGCCATTAAACTTAAAAACGGGGAAGACTATGTCTTCGCCGCCCAGGAAAAGATCGCGGATTTTAAGGTAAACGAGAAACATATCTCCCTTGACTGCCGCTTCGATGAAAAATTTATACTATCCAACGCTGCCGATCGGAACAATATCAATCCGTGTATGTTTAGCCGGGAGCTTTCCTTTTCCAGGAGTTTTTTCTGCACGAATGTCCCCGCCTGGCATGCAGATAACTGCGGGACCCTTTTGGCTCGTCAGGGTTGGTGTAAAAAATGCCTGATGTTTGGGTACAAAACATCGGCAATGGTGCCCATTAAGGCTGCCGGAGAAATTCTGGGGCTGATCCATCTTTATGATACCAGAAAAATGGCCATTTCTGCTGAGGAAGTTATTTTTTTAGAAACAATTTCCGGCCCCCTCGGCTATGCCCTCAAACACCTGCAGGATAGGGAATCCATCCACAGGAGCGAAGAACAATATCGTTTCCTGGCGGAAAATGCCAAGGATATCATTTTCCGTAAGCAGCTTTATCCTGAAAATAAATACCTTTATATCAGTCCGGCATCCACATTTATCAGCGGCTATTCACCTGAAGAGTACTATGCCGATAGATCAATTGACAAAAAGTTAATCCATCCGGACGATTACCCCAAATACAGGCAAAGCTTCTGCAGTAAGGCAAGTTTCCGCAAACCGATTATCCTGAGATTAATTCATAAGGATGGCCGGGTCATCTGGATGGAGTTTCACTGCACCCCGGTCGCCTATACTCAGGGCAAGGTTGGTATCATTGAAGGCATTGCCCGGGATATCACCGGGCGCGTAGAGGCCGAACAGGAAATAAAGGCCAGCTATGAGAAACTGAAAACTTTCTCTTCTATGATTCTAAGGGTCCAGGAAGAGGAAAAAATCCGCCTGTCCCGGGAACTTCATGATGAGGCAGGGCAGCTGCTTACGGCACTAAAATTAAACCTGCAGGTACTGAAGGGGGAACTGGGAGGGAAATGCCTTAACTTTCAGAAAAGATTATCCGAAAGTATCGATCTGGTTGACTCCATATTGGGATTCGTACACAGGCAGGCCAGTTCCCTGCGGCCCCCGGCTCTGGACCATATGGGCCTTGTTGCCACAGTCAAGGATATGGCTCAGGGTTTTAGCCATAGAACCGGCATTAAGGCCAAGGTAATTGCCACGGATGAGAAGACAAGATTTTCCAATGAAATAGAAACGGCGCTTTTTCGTTGTATCCAGGAATCACTGACAAATACAGCACGGCATTCCGAAGCACAAAAAGTGGTAGTAAAACTTGAATTCCGTTCCAACAGCATTGAGGTTTGCATAGAGGATAACGGTAAGGGTTTTAACCCTCAGGTCCTTGATATAGCTCCGCATCGCCTCGGACTGACTGGTATGCAGGAAAGGGTCAAGCTCCTCAATGGAAGTTTTACCATTGACTCCCGGCCCCGCGGGGGTACCCGGATAAAGATTATCATACCGCTAGTTTAGCATAATGCCTCGTGGAAGGAGTTAGGCAATAGTTGCGAATACTTCTTGCTGATGATCATGCCATTGTACGACAGGGACTGCGTTCCCTGATTGAAAATGATGGCACGGCCAAGGTAGTTGGGGAGGCAGAGGACGGCCGGGAGGCTATCCTCCTGGCAGAAAAGTTGCTCCCCGACATCATCATTATGGACATTGCCATGCCCGGCCTAAATGGCCTGGAGGCCACCCGGCAGATCAAGGAAAGTTTACCCGAAATAAAAGTAATTATGCTTTCCATGTATGTCGAAGATATTTATGTCTATCAGGCATTGCGGGCCGATGCCGATGGCTATGTACAGAAAAGCTCCGCCTTTGAGGAGTTAAAACTGGCACTCCATGCAGTCAAAAGAGGTGACATTTACCTCAGCCCCTCTGTATCACAGGTGCTGGTCCGGGAACTGCTCAGGATCGGCCCTACCACGGAGGCCACCCGGGCCATGGAAAAACTGACACCGAGGGAAAGGGAAATAATCCAGCTCGTTGCCGAAGGGAACAGCCGCAATGAAATAGCAGAAACCCTGTCGATAAGCCCTAAAACTGTGGATAGGCACCGGGAAAACCTCAAGGCCAAACTTAATATCCGTAACAAGGAGGAATTTTTACATTTTGCCAGAATAACAGGCATTGTCAACTTTTAGTAAGAGCCCCAAAATGCTCGTGCAGGAAAAATTTCATTTAGCCGTGCTTTATAAGGGAGGACACGCCTTGGATAAACAAAGGTATCACCAGCTGTTGGGAAAGCTAATTGGCGCTGTTGTCCACTACCGGATACTGATGGGCCGCAACGGCCGGCCGCGCGGGCTCATCTTCCTCGATTCAAACCCTGCTTTTGCCAGGATGGCCGGTCTCAACAGGGGCACTCTAACCCACGGCAGCATCATGACAGAGACACCGGCCGAACTCATTCCCTTTGGTTTCGACTGGTTGGGCATCCATGCCCTGCTGGACAAATCCAATGGCCCCCTCAGGTTTGAACATTACTCCAAAACCTTTAACCGCCACTATGAGGTGATGGCCTGCCGTGATGAGGAGGGTTACTTTGCGGTCCTTTTTCGCGACATACCCCCTTCTAAAAAGAAAGAAAGCCGACAAAACAAAACCTTCCACCTGCTGACAGCACTGCTGGAAGGTATTCCCGGCTGCCTGGCCATGATCCTGGAAAAATATTCCCGCATCATTGTTGCAGCCAATCAGACAGCCCAAAAACTGGGGGCCATTCCGGGGGCGACTTGTTTCGAGATAGCCGGAAGAAGAAAAGATAGCTGCCCATTTTGCCTGGCACCCAAGCTGTGGGCCAGTGGACAGGCACAGTATCTAAAAACAAAATACCTCGGGAGATGGTATGAAGGCATATGGACACCCCTTACAGATGATCTATACGTACATTTTATCCTGGATATAAATGATTACAAGCTCGCTGAAAAGAAAAATTTGGAATACTCCCGCAAGGTGGAGCGGCTCTACTGCCACCTGGAGAACGAAATGGAAAAAATAAACAAGATACATCGAAGGACTTTCCCGATCGAGATCCCCCGCATAAGGGGGTGTACCCTGGCAGCCCATTACCAGCCGGCCAAGCGCTTGGGGGGGGATTTTTATGATATTATCAGAACCGGGCACAGGCTGCTTCTCTACCTTTCTGATGTCTCCGGGCATGGGCCGGAAGGGGTATTGCTCAGTGCCTTTACCAAGGAAGCAATCAATAGCTACGTTAGTTTAAAACCGGATGAGATAGATCCGGAAAAACTACTGCTGCACCTCTACAAGCGCTATTGCCAGCAAAACTATCCCGAGGATTATTTTATCAGCATTTTCCTTGCAATCTACGATTGCCACACAAGGGAGTTGTTTTACCTGGGCGCAGGAACCCACACCCCCCCATTAATCCAATTGGGTAATGGTAAAAGACCCAGATTGGCTGGAGGAGGCCTGCCTGTTTCCAATACTGTACCCGCAACCCTGATGAATTTATCCTCCAGAAAAATTGTTTTGGCACCGGGCTCCACCATCCTTTTTCACACCGATGGCCTGGTAGAACAGGAGGTGAATGGCGTTTGCTATGGAAAAAGGCTTGCCGGTGTCTTTAGTCAAAGCTGCCATCTGCCACCCGAGGCCATAGTAGGGGTCATCAATAGGGACTTTATGGATTTTAACAATGGCAACCTGCAAGGTGATGACGACATAACCTTTATTGTCCTGCAAACGGATCCACCCTAAATAATAAATGTTGCCCTATTGCCTTTATCATTATAAAAAAGCCGCCCACTGCATATCTGTGTCATAGCAATGCCCCTTCCCCGTTCGGAAAGACCATCCAGTTCCAGGGGTTTATCAATCTGCCCCTGCCAATGAAAGCCATCGCCCTGATCCTCTACGCTGGCCTGGGCAAAGCGATCGGTGATCACCAACTCGACGAAGACCTTTTTCTGCGGATCAAGCTGATTGCCGTGCTCGATAGCATTGGAGGCAAGTTCGTGCAGGCATGTTAGAAAAAGATCGGCCTCCTTATAATCGCCTAAAATTCCGGAAACCTCTTTGCGCAACTGGACCAACTCTGTAAGATTGCTGGACAGTTCCAGACGTTCAATCTTTTTATAGTCAGGATCCACTTGCAGAACCAAAAAGGTAATATCATCACTGCCCTGCAGCGAGCCACCATTGAATTTGCGAAAATCCTCGCGCACGATCTCAGCTATCAACTGTGGGGGAAGATGACTGTGTTCATAGAAGACGTCTGGAAGCCGCGTGCCGTAATACACCCCGTGGGCACCTTGTTCGGTTAGACCATCGGTATTAAAAAAAATGGTCGTGCCGGGGGTCAGCCTGATTTTTTTCTCCTGTAGATTCAACAACTCCTCGGAAAAAGCCGGGGAAAGAAAAAGTCCCTTGCTGGTCAGCCGGAGCCGTCCGCCGTTTCCCAGCCTGACGAGTGGGGCATCCTGAAAACCCGCCGCCGTATAGGTCAGCTCCATCGTTTCCAGATCCAGGGAGGCCAGGAAAACACAGATAAAATATTCTTCGGACAAATTCTTTTGGCGAAACTGGGTGGATAGGTAACGAAGTATTTTGCCCGGAAGGATATCCTTCTCTTGCGCAAAGGAAAGATATCCTTTGATCGTATGCTTGACAAAGACGCTCAGGATGGCGCCATCGACTCCATGTCCGGTCACATCGGAAAGGTAGATCAGTAGTTTTTTGCCTACCCGTGCCACATCATAAAAATCCCCGCCCAATCTTTCGGCAGGTTGGTAATGGGCAGCAAAGGAAAGCCCCTCCACTGTGGGGAATGTCCTGGGCAACGTGCGCTCGTGGACCTGCCTTGCCTTATTAATTTCTTCATCGAGTTTGCGGTAAAGCCCCTCCAGTTCCGATGTATACCTGGCAATCCGCCGCTCAGATTCCTTGCGTTCTGTAATATCCCTTACAAAACTCTGGATGAGGCCATCACCCTTACGGGAAACAACTTTTATGCTGGCTTCAACCGGTACTAGCATACCACTTTTATGCATCAGTGTCCCCTCAAAAAGCAGCTGATCACTTTCCATTAGCCGGGCCGTGCGTTCCCGCGTAAGCTTTTTTTCCT
>DUNV01000111.1 GCA_012839215.1 Bacillota bacterium | reverse complement strand
AGTCACAAGGGCGTTGGCGGCAAGGATGGCCCAATCCTTTGGGCCTAGCGGTATGGTAGAAAAGAGGGGTCTCATCAAGGGTAAATACATCGTTACCGCCAAAAGAAAAGTGGATATCATAGCCGCTGGAAAAATGAGCGGGTTCCCTCTGTTTCTAGAAGATCTCGTGTTTCCTGTTTTTCGCTCGGTGATAAGACTGAATACCCTATTGAGAACCAGCTGTGAAAAAGCCATTGTTCTTGCCTTTTCCACCGGCCAATCCCCCAGCTTTAAGCCCACAGTATAAAGAACGAAGGTTGACAGGCCATATAGCACACCTTTTTGCAGTATTGCCCTACCCTGATCAGGCAAAAACCTTCCTTCGGGTTTTAGCGGTGGCTGGTTCATATAGTCCTGCTCTGGGGGATCAGCCAAAAAAGACATTGCCGGCAAGCTTTCAGTTACCAAGTTTACCCAAAGAATTTGGGCTGGTAGAAGTGGTGCAGGTAAACCCAGGGTCGCAGTGGCAAAAACCATAAGGATTTGGCTTAAGCTGCCAGAAAGAATATAACGCATGGATTTTGTCAGATTCATGCTGACAGCCCTTCCTTCCTCGATACCGTTAACGATGGTCACAAAATTATCATCGCTAAGAACAATGTCAGCTACTCCCCTCGTTACATCAGTTCCTGACAGCCCCATGGCAATGCCGATATCAGCTTCCTTGATAGCAGGGGCATCATTGACCCCATCCCCTGTCATAGCCACAATCTGCCCCCGGCCCTTTAAAGCCCGAACAATCCTTAATTTTTGATCAGGTGTGGTTCGCGAATAAACTGTAATTTTGCCTGCCTGTTTAGCGAATTCCTCGTCAGAAATCTGTTCCAGTTCCCTTCCAGTAATGCTTTTACCTTTTCCCAGAATACCCAATTTTACGGCTATGGCCTCCGCTGTTCTTTGATGATCACCTGTGATCATAATCACTTTAACACCGGCAGCACGGCACCTGCTGATGGCCTCCTGCACACCTTCACGGGGTGTATCGCTCATTCCTGCCAAGCCACAAAATATGAGATCCGATTCCAGATCGGTTTCATCAAGGTTAGTATCAGGTAACAGTTTTTTATAAGCGAAAGCAAGAACGCGGAGAGCTTTGCGGGCCATCTTTTCGTTGGCAGCCAAAATTTTATTACGGGTCTTAAGATCAAGAACTTTGCCGGGTTCGCCAATCGAGGAGGAACAATAATTGATGACCGCATCGGGAGCACCCTTGACATAGATTCCATACGATCCATCCGGTTCCCGGCATACCACGACCATGAGACGACGCTGTGCATCAAAGGCAATTTCCCGGTGGCGGCAGTATTTATTCCGGAGAGCCTGCCACCAAAGGCCGGCCTTTGCCGCAACTGTAAGCAGGGCTACCTCTGTGGGATCGCCCATTACCGTCCATTTTCCGCTGGGACTGGGCCGCAGTTCGGCATTATTGCAAAGGGCCGCCACCTTTAGTGTTTTTATCAGGTTCGGGGTAGAACCTTCCCCTCCGCTGCCCCCCCGTCGCAATATCTGCCCCACAGGCCGGTAGCTTTCCCCGGTGACATCATAAAAGCCACGATCAATATATAGTTCTTTTACTGTCATCTCATTTTTTGTCAATGTTCCCGTCTTATCGGTACAAATCACAGTGGTCGAGCCGAGGGTTTCCACGACCGATCTATTCCTCACCACTGCGTTTCTTCTGACCATTCTTTGCACCCCTGCTGAAAGGGCCACAGCCAATATAGCAGGCAGCCCTTCCGGTACTGCGCCTACGGCAAGGCTGATGCCTGCCCGCAGGACATCCCAGATATGCAATCCCCGCAAAAGGTTGATAGCAGCAATTGTTATTACGGAGATTACGACAAGATGGGTAATTTTTTTGCCTAAAAAGTCTAACTGTTTTTGCAGGTTTGTCTGTTCCCCACGGACATCACCCAAAAGCCGGGCGATCCTGCCAAGCTCAGTTTGCATCCCCGTAGCCACCACTACAGCTGTTGCCCGGCCTCCTATAATGTTAGTCCCCGAAAAAAGCATATTGGACCGATCAGCGACAGGGATCCGGGGATCGCTCTTTTGTTGGCTATCCTTTACCACGGGAATTGACTCACCGGTTAGGCAGGCCTCATTTGTCGTTAAACTTATTGCCTCAACGATCACGGCATCTGCCGGGACGATATCCCCCGCATTCAGGTATAAAATATCCCCCGGAACCAGTTCCTTGCAAGAAATTTTCCGCATCTCCCCTCCCCTAAGAACGGTGGCTACCGGGGCTGAAAATTCCTTGAGGTTGTCGAGGGACTTTTCCGCACGGTAGTTTTGGGCCGTTTCAACTGCGGCCTGGACTAGGACAATGGCCACAATGACAGCCGCATCAGTTTTCTCCCCTACCAACAGTGAAACTCCCCCGGAAATTAACAGGAGTTTGATCATAAGGCCATCTAGGGATGAAAGCGCAACTTGCCAAAGGGTGTTCTTTTCCCCCTCCTTCAGCACATTATGGCCAAAGGTTACCAGGCGTTCCCGTGCATCATGGTGGGATAGACCGGTTTTAGATGAGCTCCCAAGCAGGGTAAGTACATCAGAATTGTTAAGTAGATGCCAGGGGGTTGTCTTTCCTTCGCCGGGTGTTAAAATACTTTGCCCCTGTTGTTCGGAATGTAAATTATTAATAGTTTTAACAGGGGCGGGGAAACGATCAACCTCCCGTGGCTCATTCCCGAGGCAAAAGATCCATGATAATAGCTGTTTTAAATCTGTCCTGTCAGGATCGTAATTTATTAGAACCTGCCCGGAAATCGGGTTTGCATAGCAGACCTTCACACCAGTGAATTTAACAATATGGTGGGCTATCCCGTTGGCAAAATCCTGATTATTCAATAAACCAGGTACGCCGATCCTTAGGCGCCCTGGTATTAGATGAAAATTTGTCTCCCGCCATCTGTTTATATCGTTTTTGAGGATGCTCATGCCATATCACCCTGTTTTATGGTAAGTAGGGAACAACCTGATCCTTTTTCTGATCCGGACGGGACAATGATCGAAGGAATATTTCGGAAGTTGCAGGCTTGAATCAGGAGGGGTGATCCCTTAGGTCACCCCTATAAATACTCTATTGCACTGTGTTATCTCCATCTGGCGGAGGACCTGCATCTGGCGGAGGGTTTATATCGGGCGGAGGTACCGGAGCAATATTGGAGAAGTCTGCCGGTGGGTCCTGTCCCCCGGGTATATTTTGCGCCGGGTGCCCCTTAACGAAGGTTTTGGCACGATCCACCATGGACATACCTTCCTCCACAGAGCGCACGGCCACCGAGCGCAGATTATTTTTGGCTGAGGGCCAGAGCAGGTAGATTAGGCACGCCGCTCCTATTCCAAAAAGGAAACCCTTCCTTTGCCCAGTATTGATCATATCAGTCAGCTTGCCCATCATTCCGGGGTTTTTTAGGGTCTTTTGATCTAGGCTTTGCATTACCTGCTCGAGTGGGATTCCCTGTCTACGGGCCTCCTCGGCCAGGGTGCCGGCTATCTGGCTAATATGGGGATCCCTGGCCCGTTGTGTTTCTATCTTTTGCATGGCCAGAAGTTCTTTCTTGATATCCTCTTTCATATTATCAATAGTACGATAGCGTGCATCAATTGCCTGCTGGATTCTATGATCCGATAGTGTATTGCCCAAACCATAGGCCTGGGCCATTTGATCGGCCCGCTGCGCCTGAATTTCCGCTAATATTTCATTTTTAACACTATCCCTGATCGCCTGGCCTGCCTTATCGGTAACAGGGGGAGGATAACTTCCCGGGCGATATCGGGCACCGGTGCCCCGGGGCATATTGGTCTCACTTCCCCGCCGTAGTTCTGCAAGCACCTCACGTTTTACATCATCGGCTAGGGCCTGTTGATATGGGTACAATCCTAGGATTCCTCCTTTCCTTTAATAAAAATCACCTCTGGTAGGGGAAATGCATTTCTGCCATGACACTATCCTTGATAGTTTGGACAAGGGCCGGATCCGGGTCCTGCTGCTGTTTATTTTCCAGGGCCTCCTGTTCGGCCTCTATTTGGGCAATGACTTCACTTTTGATAGATTCTATTGTGGCCCTGTCAGGGCGGGCAGGGTAAGTAGGTTTAACCGGATGGGAGCGCATTACCCCCCCAAGCGAGACTAGAACCTCATCCCGTATAGCCTCAACCAAGGCTTGGTCCGGGGAGGATAGCTGCCCCCCAGGGTGTTGGCCCAGTTCCATAAGCACCTCCTGTTTAATGCTATTTACCAGGTGTTGCCTGTGGCCAAACGTGCTTTCCAAATCCCGCATTACCTCTTTTTTGATTTCATCGGCAAAGCTTTGTTTTGAAGGCTGATTTCTCATCGGAAGGACCTCCCTATATTTCCAAGATTTGTTTGCTTCGTTTCTTTTTCACCGACACGTTTATTATAATAAATACCCGAATATTTATACCTTAAATTAAAAGTATTAGTTTTTTATGGGCCCGATGAATAATTTTTAGCCTTGGGGCAGGCTATAGGGTAAGGAAACAAAGCAAATTTTTCCGGAAAGGAATGAATATCTTGTATTATAACGGATCTGCCAAGGGTGACACTACGGCACTTATACGCATGATCGAACAAACGATTAGAGATAGGATAACCCATGGATCCATTGGCCTGCAAGGGTATGATTTAATGCAGGGGGCCCTACAATGGGAAATGAGAGGATTTGGTCTGCCGGGGGAAAAGGGGAATCAATTCGAGGATTTTATTGATCACCCGATGGAAGGCATGGGGGAGGTACCGCTGGATAAGCCTAATGTGATAGGTTATATGGATCAGCTAATCAGCAGCCTCAATGGGAAAATTGCCCCGGGGTGGGCAGGCGGGCTGGCTGGAGATCAAGGAAAAAATATTTTATATGGAGTGGGGGCCATAGCACTGTTAGGGCTTCTTTTCCCTACCTTTGGGAAAAGGGCACAGGATATATTTACCAGAACCGCCCTAGAAGGAATGGATCTGCTCAACAAGGCACGTTCCATTATAGCCAGAACAAAGGAGGATATTGAGGATCTACTAGCCGAGGCAAGCCAGGAGGGGTTAGCCAAAAGGCCATAGCTGTACCGATACTGCCTTGAATCCACTATCCTGTTTCCTTTCCCTACTCGTTGTTGCCATCCAAAGCACCGGATCTACCTTGCTGCATGTTTGAATTGCCGCTTGGTAACCGGTTTTTTTATTGCACAAACAAATTCTTTGGGATAAGATAAAAATTAATGCCAAGGGATTACATAGATTTAGTTCAGGAGGATCGAGTATGGTTAGGAAAGAAAATACTTACATAAAAGTACCCACCGATTCACTAAAAAAAGTTGCAGAAAAACTTTTGGAGAAACACAATGTGCCCCCCTCCCATGCCGAAATTGTCAGCGATGTGCTCGTTACCGCCGATCTCAGAGGGGTGGAGTCCCACGGGATTGGCCGTCTTTTCCCCTATTATATTTCCAGGTTGCAAAAGGGCTGGCTAAACCCCCGCCCCAACCTGCAAATTTCTAGCCGCTTCGGGGCAATTTTTAATATGGATGCGGATAATGGTCTGGGGCATGTCGCCTGTTACAAGGCCATGGAGAAGTGCCTGGAACTGGCCAACCAATTTGGTGTCGGTATCGGGGGCATTAAAAATAGCAATCATTTCGGCATTGCCGGATATTACTCCATGATGGCCCTACAGGAAGGTATGATAGGCATCTGTATCTCTAACACCCAACCCCTCTCCATGCCCACCTACTCCAAGAAACGCCTGCTGGGGACAAACCCTTTCAGTATTGCCGTCCCGGCAGGTAAATCCCAACCTTTTGTCTTGGATATGGCTACCAGCGTCGTGCCCATTGGTAGGATAGAGGTTTATAAACGCAAGGGGCTTAGGATCCCTCCCGAATGGGGCGCAGATAGCCGTGGAATAGCTACATCGGATCCCTCCGAAGTTTTCGAGGGCGGGGGGCTTTTCCCCTTGGGTGGCCCGGCAGAAACCGCCGGCTACAAAGGGTACGGCCTTTCTGCAGCAATCGATATCCTTTCCGGTGTACTGACGGGTTCATCTTTTCTGGCTGGCGTTCTCAATGCCCGAATCAGGCCCGAGCCGTGCGGGGTTGGTCACCTCGTTGTAGCCCTCCAAGTGGAAGCCTTTATGGATATCCGGGAGTTCAGGGAACGGATGGATAAGTTTATTGGGGAGTTAAAAACAGCACCCTTGGCTGATGGCTGCGATAAAATTTATCTTGCTGGTGAGAAGGAATTTGCACAGTGGGAAAAAAACTTGCAAGAAGGGGTTCCCATTCACAGAACAGTTTGGGAGGAACTAAGCGCTAACTGTCTAAGGCATAACATCAGCCTTCCAGAAACAAACGTTACCCTTCCCTAAAAACCGAAACGACATATAACTAAAAGCGGTCCATACGGAAAAAAACTACCATTCAGTATGGACCGCACTTTTTAATACACTGGGAAAAGATAATCCCGGCAGCAACCTTTTCCCCCGGGCGCCTTGCCGGTAAGGTTACACTATTTAATCGATGATAGACAAACTTTTGGCTGACTATTTATCTTTAATGCCCGCAAGCCTTAAAGCCAGCTTTTTCTTTCCTTCTGTATCTACCTCGCGGAAAATGGTCACACGGTGTGCCTCTGGTGAACCGCCGCCATGTATGTCAGAGATGGTATCGGCACTTTCCATGGCGAGTTTTTCAGCCAGGCGGAAAAGCTTGATGCGGTTT
>DUNV01000110.1 GCA_012839215.1 Bacillota bacterium | reverse complement strand
TCCCGGGGTTGAGGAATGTGACCTGCAGTTTCACCGCCCTGAATTTTTTCTCCCAAAGGTAATCCGCATACCTGCCCAAGGCCAAGCCTAGTTGCATAATCACTAATAGTTTGGCGGCCCAGTTCCATTGCCAGTTCGATAAAGGCTGTATTGCAAGAATGGGCAAAAGCTTGGGCCAGCGTTAGTTGCCCATGGGACTTGTTTTGGTAGCAGTGAAAGAGTTTATCGCCAACCTGCCGGAAACCCGGGCAGTGGAATAGGCTGTCCAGGGAATAGTTTCCCACCTCCAGGGCTGCCGCAGCAACAACTATTTTAAAAACCGAACCTGGAGGATAACTAAGAATGCTCCGATTGATGAATGGCTGGGTTTCCAAAAAATTAATGTCGCCATCCCTACCCTGCAAATAATCAGTGAGGTTTGCCTGGAAATAATTGGGCCTGCTGGCCATAGCAAGAATGTCCCCACTCTGTGGGTCCATCACGATAACGGCCCCGCGTTCCACCCGCTGGTCCATAATTTCTTCAACTTTTCGCTGTATGGTATTATCGATGGTCAGCACGAGGCTGTATGGCCGGAAAGATGCCGGTCCCTCCCATAGGCGGAAACCGATGCCTCTGATCAGGTCATTTCTACCATCCACCACGGCCGCCAGAAGGTTGGGCATGCTCCCTTTTAGCAATTCATTGTAGGCCAGTTCCAGCCCTACTTTTCCCTCGCCATCGTCAGGCCCCACATGCCCCACAAGATGCGTGGCCAGAGCCTGATCGCCATAGCGTTTTTGTGCCTCGGCAACAGCCAGGCCACGGCACCCCAGAGCGTTAAACCGTGCCTCCTCAAGATCGCTGAGCTTCCTCAAAACAACTGAGGGCTGCCCAGGTAGGGAAGTAACTGGGATAAGAGTGGAAAGTCTTTCCTGCTCCTGCTGATCCACTTTTGCCAATAGGCCGGGAAAAAGGGCCAACACTTTTTCCCTTTCTCCCCCCAAAAGGGAAATACCGTTTTTGTCCAGAATGTCCCCACGGTTATAATCCAGTATGACGATTTGGGCCCTTTGGTGGACCGCCTTTCGTGCTAGTTCTTTCCCCCTGGCAAGCTGGAGATAGGCAAGTCTCCCGGTAAGAAGCCCAAAAGTGATCAACAAGAAAAAACAAAGCAGTAATAGCCGCTGCCGCAGTTTTAATTTCAAGGTTTTTGCCTCCGCACGTATCCTTTTTAGCTATTCTTTACCAGCGACAAGGTGGCTATTCTACAAAAGAAACACAGTAGGATCCATCAATGACGGTTCTGCCGGGCAATCTTTTTGAAAGCATTGTGTTCCTGCAGGGTCCTGCTAAAGTAGTGTCGATTGCTGCCATCCTCCCTAGAAACGAAATAGAGGTAATCCACATCGGCAGGATAAAGGGCAGCATAGAGCGCATGCCAGCCGGGGGAAGCAATGGGGCCAGGGGGCAGGTTGGGATAAAGGTAGGTATTAAAAGGGGAATCGATAGCCAAATCCTTGTTGGTAAGAACAGGTTTGGCTTCACCCAGGATATATTGGATGGTGGCACAGGATTGCAAGAGGGGTTCAGCTGTGGTTTTGAGGCGATTATGGAATACAGCAGAGATTAGTGCCCTTTCCTCCGGAAGGGTAGCCTCTTTTTCCACAAGGGAGGCAATGGTGACAATCTGATGCGTGCTTAGACCCATTTTATCGGCTTGCCGGAGACATTCCTCGTTAAAAATTTCTGCGAAACGCGCCAGCATCAGTTCTATAATTTTTTCCTCTGTGGTATCCTTAAACACCTCATATGTATCAGGGTAAAGATATCCTTCGAGACGAAAAAGGACTTGCGAGGGGATTTCACTAATCCTTTGCCCGGGCAGGTTAGCTTCCGGATCACATTCCCCATAAACCCGGCAAAGCTCCGCAAAGGTTTCCTTATCGGCAATGCCTTCCTCTTCCAGCCGGGTAGCAATTTGCATAACAGTAAACCCCTCGGGAATTGTAAAGCGGATACCTTCCCGCTTAACGGTTCCCTTTTGGAGTTCCTGCAGGATTTCTTCCAGGGTCATTCCATTATTTAGTTGATAATGGCCGGCCTGAAAATGCCCGTCATAACCTTTGTACTTTGAAACCAGCCGAAAGAGCAGGGCGCTTTGAATGAGGCCTTCTTCCTGCAAAATAGAAGCAATACGGGCAGTAGATGAACCGATGGGGACTTGGATTTGGCGCGTCAGGCAGGGTTTAACCCGCCAAAAAGAAAAAAAGAACAGGCTGAAGGCGAATAGGGCAAAAAGGGCAATGCTGATAATATGTGCAGTTTTTCTCTTTATCCTAGGCATAAATTAAGCCTATCCTCCCCCCCAGGATTAACCTTCCCTTTGCTCAAACTGCCCTTCGAAAGCAATATCCGCAACCCTTTGCCTTTCATCCTCATCATCAATATCCTGCAGAGTTATTTCTCCACCAGACTCAGCTATCCGCATAATAACTACTTCTTCACTGCTTTCTGGGGCTGCCCTTCCACAAGGCGGGCCATTTTCCCCGAGGGGAACTAGAACGGCATACTCCTGCTCCTCCATAGATAGTAGATCTACAACCTCGAACTCTAATTTCCTACCCCCTTCATCGATCAGGGTAATGCTTTTTAAACCGTATTTATCCTTCATTTTACCTCATTCCTTAAAAGCGGGCCTTATAACGTAGATAGTTATCCAGTATGAGTACAGCAGCCAGTTTATCGATCACTTTTTTTCTACCGGCCCTGCTTACATCGCCCGCGAGCAGTACCTTTTGCGCCTCTATGGTTGTGAGCCTCTCATCCCAGGTTTTAACAGGAATCTGGATTTTTTCGGAAAGGAAGTCCTGTAAGCGAAGTATTTCCTCAGCCTTTTTGCCCCTGGAGCCATTCATGTTGAGAGGTAACCCCAGAATTATTTCCCCGGCCTGGTAATCCTCAACATAACGACGAATTTCGGCCAGATCTTTTTTTATTCCCTTTCTTTGCAAAACACCAAGACCCTGGGCAGATATTCCCAGGGGATCGCTAATAGCCACACCAATTCTTTTTTCACCAATGTCCAGACACAGTATCCGCATTCGTCCACCAGTTTATTCACTATTGCATTTCCTACCCAAGTTCCCTGTTGAGGTATACACTAACAATTTCCTCTAAAAGATCATCCCTTTCCAGCCTTCGTACAATGCTACGGGCATTTTTATGGCTGGTAATATAGGCGGGATCCCCTGAAAGAAAATAGCCGACGAGTTGGTTGATAGGATTGTAGCCCTTTTCCTTTAAAGCCTCATAAACTTCCTTTAAAACCTGCCGGGCTTCGTTTATTTCCTCCTCGGTTTTTACATTAAACATCATGGTGTGATCCAAATTGTTTTTTTTCATCATACACCCCCGACTAACAAGGATAAAAACCACAT
Source organism: Bacillota bacterium (assembly GCA_012839215.1). Lineage (GTDB taxonomy): Bacteria > Bacillota > Dethiobacteria > DTU022 > UBA8154 > DUNV01. Next base: position 5,075 of record DUNV01000110.1, on the reverse strand, counting down.
CCTACTTGATACGGTGAAAAATCCTAGGCTATTTTAGACTAGATCCTGCCCTTTGTTTTTTGATAATGGGAAGCACCTGAGAAAGAGCATGGGGAAGTTTGTCCGGATCCTTTCCTCCGGCCTGGGCCAGATCGGGACGCCCGCCGCCGCCGCCACCAGTTAATTTGGCAATTTCACCAACGAGCTTGCCAGCATGAAGCCCTTCCTTGTTCAGATCCTTTGTTATAGCAGCCGCCAGGAGCACTTTTCCCCCGCTGACAGTTCCCAAAAAGATAATCCCACTTGGTAATTTACCCCTGATATGATCAAGGTACTCCCTCAGTGTTTCCATATTTTCCGCCTCAACCTGGGCACTCAAAACAGGGATGCCCAGGGAATTATCGATCTTTTGTAATAGGTTGTCGACATCCATTCCTGTCATGGCCTGCTGCATCTGCTTTATTTTCCTTTGCAGTTCCCTTTGCGATTCCAGCAAATCCTGCAGGCGCTCCTTGCTCTTTTCCGGTGTTGTCTTTAACAGGTCAGCCAGTTCCTGCAATAATTTATCCCTTGAAGAAAGATGCTGATAGGCCTCCCGCCCGGTCAAAGCCTCTATACGGCGCACACCCGATCCCACGCTGCCCTCGGAGATAATTTTGAAAAGGCCGATTTCCCCTGTCTGCGAAACATGTGTCCCCCCGCAGAGTTCCCGGGAGTAATCTTCGATCTGTACCACCCTGACAGTTTCACCGTATTTTTCATCAAATAGTGCTATGGCACCCATTTCCATAGCCTGGTTCACATCTGTTAGCGTTGTTTCTACCAGCATATCCCTCAGAATTGCCTCGTTAACATTTTTTTCAATTTCCGCGATCTCATCCCCCGTTAATCCCGAATAGTGTGTAAAATCGAAACGCAAGCGATCCGGGGTAACCAGAGAACCGGCCTGACTAACATGATCACCCAATAGATCCTTTAATGCCTGCTGAAGGAGGTGCGTTGCTGTATGATTTCTGGCGATATCTTTTCTACGTTTTTCATCAACCTTCGCCCTTATCCGATCACCTGTGGCTATGGTGCCATTTTTTATCCCGGCAATGTGCAGGATCTGGCCCTCTGATGGCCCAGGCAGGGTGTTTTTAATGCTAACCTTGCTCCTCGGGGTTTCGCCAAAACCTGTATCCCCCACCTGCCCACCTTTTTCGGCATAGAAAGGGGTTTTATCCAGCAGGAGACAAATTTCCTTTTCTTCACCATCTTTTGCCGTGTAACTTTGCAGAGTCTTGCCTTCAGGCAAGGTAACTAGAGCAAGTACCTCGCTTTCTGTTTGCAACACGTCATAACCAACAAATTTTGTCTCATGCTCGTTAAGGATAGAGGGAGGAATCGGAATTTCACTATGTTGTTCGCGATTGCCGAGGGCAGTCCTTCCCCTGCTTTTTTGCTGTTCCATGGCTGCATCAAAGCCCGGTTCATCTAGGCCCAGATCATGTTCCCGCAAAATTTCCCTGGTTAAATCCAGGGGAAAACCAAAGGTATCGTACAGCTTAAAGGCATCACCCCCACCGAGCGTTGTTTTACCTTCCTTTTTCAAAAGGGCAATTTCCTCTTCTAGAATATCCATTCCCTGCCCCAGGGTTTCTGCGAAACGTTCCTCCTCCGCTCTTATTACCCGCGTGATATAATCCCTGTCCTTTTTAATCTCGGGGTAGGCATCCCCCATCAAATCCGCAAGTAGGGGAACGGCACGGTAAAGGAAAGGAATTTCCATCCCCAAGAGTTTGCCATAGCGAATTGCCCGGCGCAGGAGCCTTCTTAAAACATAACCTCGCCCTTCGTTCGAAGGAAGGATACGATCAGCCACCAAAAAGGTTGTGCCACGCATATGCTCGGTAATTACCCGCAAAGCCGTATCAGTTTTTCCATCCTGCCCATACTTTACGCCCGCTTTGTCTGCAAAATAATCAAGCAGTGGTTTGATATTATCTATTTCAAAAATGTTGGAAACACCCTGCAGGACCACGGCTAGCCTTTCCAGCCCCATCCCTGTATCTATATTTTTTTGTTTTAATTGTTCATAGTTGCCAGCGGCGTCCCTGTTGAATTGGGTAAAGACCAAATTCCAGACTTCCATATAGCGATCGCAATCACAGCCAACCTGACAATTGGGAGAACCGCAGCCATATTCTGGCCCCAGATCGTAATAAATTTCCGAGCAGGGGCCACAGGGCCCCTCACCTATTTCCCAGAAGTTGTCATCCTTGCCCAATTTATGGATTTTCGTAGCGGGAACGCCAATTTTATCCCGCCAGATGGCCAGGCTTTCATCATCGTCCTCATAGACGCTTATAAAAAGTTTTTCCTCGGAAATATGGTAATGCTCGGTCAACAGCTCCCAAGCCCAGAAAATTGCTTCCTCCTTAAAATAATCCCCGAAGGAAAAGTTTCCCAACATCTCAAAAAAGGTCGCATGTCGGGGTGTAAAACCTACCTGATCTATATCGGGCGTCCGCACGCATTTCTGGCAGGTGGCAACCCGCCTGTGGGGGGGGGTTTTTTCGCCGGTAAAGAATGGTTTTAAAGGCGCCATTCCCGCCCCAATCAGCAATAAGGAGGGATCATTTTGGGGTATCAGAGGGAAACTTGGAAGAACAAGGTGTTCCTTCTCTTGAAAAAAATTGAGAAAAATAGTTCGTATTGTATCGATTTTCATTTATTTACTAGGCCTCCCATTTTCAAAGTAATTATATCGGCAATTTCCATCCCTGTCAATGTTTATGAAGGTTTAGAATTGTTGAAACCCTGTCACATTTCCTTGTTCCCTGCCGGGCAATTAACCGTCTCCCAAGCGCCACCCTTTCCAGGCCTCCTTGATAACTGGATAAAAAAAACTATAAAAAACACGCAAAATGGCCAGTAGGGGAACTATGAAAACCAGGCCTAAAAAACCCAGATAGCTTCCAGCCAGTAAAAGGGCCAAAATAATCGTGAGAGGATGAAAGCCTAAATTTTTACCGAGAATTTGAGGTGCAATGAATTGGTTTTCCAACTGTTGCACAATAATAATCAGAGCAACAGTTTTCCAGACGAGGGCCGGGGATTGCAAATAGGCAATGGTTACCACGGGTAAAGCACCGATTAGTGGACCAAAATAGGGAATAATATTGGTAAAAGCATTAATGATAGCCAAAAACAGGGCGAATTTCACCTTTAGGATCAAAAGCCCCCCATAAAGCAATCCGCCCACCAATAGACTGATAAAAACAATCCCCCGAAGATAGGCACTAAGTGTTTTCCCGATCTCCGAAACGGCAATCTCTATCCTAAAGCGGTATTTCTCAGGGAATAATCCCAGAATCCTATCTTCGATGATCGTACCATCACGCAACAAATAAAATAAAAAAATGGGGATGAGCAGTGCCCCCAAGGCCTGGCCCATAAGGATCACCAAAAGTTGCGAAAAATTTTCCAGATTAATGACCAACCCTTGTTGCCATTGCCGTATATTTTCATCCATGGCCTGGCGAACACCTTGGGGTAGCGCAAACCTTCGGTAACTTCTGGTCATTTTTTCTGAGAATGCCAATAATCTATCAGCATACTCCGGTAGGACCATCAATAATTCCTGAAGTTCATCGAGTAAGGCAGGAACCAGATCCAAGCAAAATAGCAAGCTTAGTGCTATTAAAAAAAGATAGACGGCTACTATCCCCGCACCCCTGGAAAGACCCTGCTTCTCCAGATAGTTAACTAGGGGGGAAAACACAATAGCCAACAACGAGGCCAAAAGAAAAGGAGTTATAATAACTCCCATGATGTTACCCATTTTATTCACCTTTTCGAATCCAGCCCAGGCAAGTCCTAGTATACCTTGAAAGCATGTTTTCCTTTTAAAATAGAAGTACCTTCGGTCTGATCGGACTGGATCATTGCTGCCATTTTTTTCGCCGCAGTTTTATTCTTCAGTAATACTGAAGAGCCTTCCTCGTCGATGTAGAAGTATTGTGTTTTTCTGCCGGACTTGGAAAATTCCAGCAGGCAGTTTGCACAATAGTATTCGTCGCTTCCTACCTTTCCTGTGTTGTTACTACCACAAACCGGGCAGATCATGGTTCCTTTACGCTCCTTTTTCCTGCCTTCCGCAATTCATACGTCAAACAAACCCTGCTAAACTAAATGCGGCAGAACAGAATTGCTATAGTGCCATATATTGTTTCCAAATATTTAAAAAAAATTCCTTTTCATCTATGATACTGGGTACGACTGCAGGATTGTGCCTCCGCCTAGCAGTTCTTCCCCCCTGTAAAAAACGGCTGCCTGCCCAGGCGTTACTGCCTTCTGCCTTTCGGCGAAAATAACCCTGGCCTTGCCATTTTGGGGAGGATAAAGGGTAGCAGAAACAGATGGTGCCCGGTAACGGATTTTCACTTCGATGGGCTGAACCTTGCCTGGAATTTTCCCGGAGATAAAATTAAGATTTCCAGCAAGAAGACCGCCGCTGAAAACATCCTCCTTGCCCCCTACGATTAGAGCATTACGGCCAGGATCGATACCCACCACATAGAGTGGATGGGGGGATGTCAGGCCCAGGCCACTGCGCTGCCCGATTGTATAAAATGAAAGGCCACTGTGCTCCCCCAACTTCTCACCCTTTGTGGAAAAAATTCCTCCCGGGGTGATTGGCTGGGGGCAATATCTTTTCAGGAAACCCCGCAAATCATGATCCGGTATAAAACATATTTCCTGGCTGTCCTTTTTATCAGCAACAGAAAGACCTGCTTCCCGGACTTTACTGCGCATCTCCCCCTTGGTAAAATCGCCAAGGGGAAATAGCAAATCAGGCAGCTGCTCCTGGGTAAGCATATAAAGCATATAACTCTGGTCCTTAGACCTATCCCTGGCACGGAAAAGCTGAAACCTCCCGGTGTCGGGGTTATAAGTATTGCGCAGATAGTGCCCAGTGGCCAAATAATCAATCCCTAGGGCACGAACTTTTTCCAATAGTAGGCCAAACTTGAGGTAGCGATTGCAAAACAGGCAGGGGTTGGGGGTTCTCCCCCCCTGGTATTCCAGTAAAAAATGGCTAACAACTTGCT
>DUNV01000109.1 GCA_012839215.1 Bacillota bacterium | reverse complement strand
CAGCCGACCATTTACCTCGTCCCCAAACACTGCTACTATTGCCACCCCCACCCGCGGCAGAGGCATATGGATGATTTGGGAATGACCCCGGAGGAAATTAAGGAAATAAATAAGGGCATACCTTTTAAGGATACCAAGCTTTATTGGAAGGAAGGCTTTGGCTGGAGTTCTTTGTTTTGGGACAAGCTTTACGCTTCGGGATGGAGGATGGTCGAGGCGGAGAAGGAGCCTGGAACCTTTCTTATGCTAAATGAAAAGGGGACCACCATTATTTCGTCCACGAGCAAGTTTTCTTTATTTCTTTTGTTAACTAATTATATGGCTGGTGGAAAATAAGTCTCCGATACTGTAATAGATTATGAAATGTTTGCATTAATATATTTGCGGGATCAACCCGACCATTTCTGAACCGGCAGAGTAAGCAGGGCAAAACACAGCAGGTTTGTGATTGCTGGCTTAATTAATAGTAGCGGATTGCAGGCGCGGATTCGGTATTGGAGAGGGGTGATACAAGGCTTTTAAATAAGGCTTGGTATTTGGTTATATAAGAATATCTATGTAGAGGAGGAAAAAAGTGTATCTACCAGATTTCGAGTATTTCAGTCCAGACAGTGTTGAAGAGGCCTGCCAATTATTATCCAAGTATGGCTCAAAAGCCAAGGCAATAGCTGGCGGCACAGATGTTCTCGTGAAAATGAAATCGGACTTGCTGGCACCGGAGGTCCTTATTGGCCTGGGGCAATTGTCTCCATTGAAAAAAATTGAATATGTGCCGGGCAAGGGTGTTGTGATCGGTTCTGGGGTCACCCACAATGAGGTCAGGGATTCAAAGGTAATTCAGGAAAAATATATGTCCGTATCCCAAGCGGCCCATCATATGGCCAACAACCAGGTGCGTAACCGCGGCACCATCGGAGGCAATATCAGCAATGCTGTGCCTTCTGCCGATATGCCGCCGATTCTTATTTCCCTGGGCGCAACAGCAACGATTGTGGGAACAAAGGGGGAGCGGACCCTGCCTTTGGAAGATGTTTTTGCCGGACCTAACGTAACCGTATTAGAGCAAGATGAAATCATCACTGAATTTGTCATTCCCGATGGAAATTTTACCGGCAGTACCTATATGAAATTTGGCCTGCGTGCCTCTGGTGCATTGGCCGTTGTCGGTGTGGCAGCTGCTGTTCAGGTTGAAGACGGTGTTATCAAAGACGCCAGGATTGTTCTTGGGGCTGTTTCTCCTACCCCCGTCCGGGCAAAAAAGGCCGAAAGTTTCCTGAAAGACAAACAGGCCAGCGAAGAGTTGTTTGCGGAGGCAGGGGTTATTGCCTCGGGAGAATGCAAGCCCATTTCCGATATACGGGCATCGGCGGAATACCGCAAGGATATGGTGCGCGTCTTTACAAAACGGGCTTTAGATGCTGCTGTCAATAAAGGGCACGTTTAAAAAAGGAGCGATGAAAATGGCAAATTATGTAGTTGACAGGGATGGTATAAAGCGTTATCTGGTTACCATCACGGTAAACGGTAATAAATATACAAAAATGATCAAGGCAAACAGCCTGCTGGCCAACTTCCTGCGGGAAGATCTCGATCTTACCGGCACTAAAAAAGCCTGTGAGCAGGGCGACTGCGGTGCTTGTACAGTGTTGCTGAATGGGAAACCGGTCAATTCGTGCATGGTTCTCACTGTTTGCGTTGATGGACAGGAAGTACAAACCGTCGAAGGACTTGAATCAAATGGGAAACTCGATATCCTCCAGGAAAAGTTCATCGAACACTCAGCACCGCAATGCGGATTTTGCGCCCCGGGTATTTTGATGTCGGCCAAGGGCTTGCTTGCAGATAACCCCCACCCGACTGAAAAGGAAGTGCGCGAGGCTATTGCGGGTAACCTGTGCCGTTGTACAGGCTATGTCCATTATGTTGAGGCAATCCTGGACGCAGCTGACAGCAAATAAGGAAAAGGAAGGAAGTGCAAAATGAGCAAAGAGTTCTCGTACTTAAATTTAAATAAGTCTGCATCGTACTCATATGTCGGGAAAAATCTTAAAAGAGTAGATATGTTGGATAAAGTAACCGGCCGCGGCAAGTATATTGACGATCTCAAGTTCTCTAATATGCTTTACGCCAAACTTATCCGCAGTACCGAGGCCCATGCGCGTATTATTAATATTGATACCTCCGAAGCGGAAAAACTTCCCGGTGTCAAGGCCATTATTACTGCCAAAGATGTGCCCTCCATTAAATACGGCCTTAGCCCGGCACGTTACGACGAAAACATTTTTTGCACCGATACAGTCAAATATTATGGTGATAAAATAGGCGCTATCGCCGCCATCGATGAGGAAACAGTCTACAAGGCTCTCAAGCTCATCAAGGTGGAATATGAAGTATTGCCTGCTGTCTTTACCCCCGCTGAGGCAGCCAAAGAAGGCGCGCCGCAGATCTTTGAAGAATATCCGGGTAACGTCAACACGGAGATCCACCTGGAGTTTGGGGATGTGGAAAAGGGTAGACAAGAAGCCTATCACATTCGTACTGATCGCCTATCGGGCCAGCGTACCCTGCATGGGTTCATTGAACCTCATTGTACCATTGCCTACTGGAAAGGGAAAAGGGTACACGTCCAATCCACTCACCAATCGGTTCACTATCTGCAGCACCACATCGCCCGCATTTTTGACATGAAGGAAGGCGATGTACGTGTCACCCTACCCTACGTGGGCGGCGGATTTGGTGGTAAAGTTGATATCAGTGGCACAGATGTTGCCGCTGTAGCCCTTTCCAAGATAACCGGGCAACCTGTCAAGGTATTCTTTGATCTGGAGGAAGTCTGGCTGAATGGTCGGGGCCGACATGGCATGGACATGAAATATACCACCGGCGTTACAAAGGAAGGCAAAATTGTTTTCGTAGAGGCTGAAGTAATCCTGGATGGCGGGGCCTACAGCGGCCTTGGTGTGGCCACATCGTATTATACCGGTTCCCTGCTCAATGTGCTCTATGACTTTGACAACTACAAGTTCGATGCCTACCGCTATGTGACTAACCTGCCTCCCTGCGGCGCGCAGAGGGGACACGGACAGCCGCACCCGCGCTATGCCTTTGAAAGCCATCTGGACCACATTGCCGAGGATCTAGGCATGGACCCGATCGATATCCGCATTGTCAATGCCCGCAAGGCCAACACTGTTACGCCAAATGGCTACGAGGTCAAGTCGTATTACCTGAAAGAGGCAAACGAGCTGGCTAGGGACGTTTCCGGATGGAAAGAAAAGAAGGGCAAATTACCCAAGGGCAGGGGAATTGGCGTCGGCAACGGCGGTTTTGTCACTGGCGCAGGTTTCTGCATGTACCGCACCGACCTGCCGCACTCCATTGGTATGATCAAAATCTATGATGACGGCACCCATGCCATTGTCTATACACAGGCGGTCGATATTGGGCAGGGCAGCGATACGGTGCTTGTGCAGATGGCGGCCGAGGCCATGGGCTTCCCCTATGAGGATATCACTATTTGTACGAGGGACAGCGATCTTGCTACCCTCGATTATGGTGCCTATGCCAGCCGGCAGACCCTCATGGCAGGCTGGGCGGTGAAGAGGGCAGGAGAGGATATCAAGAAGAAAATACTTATCCAGGCGGCTGAAATGCTCAAGGTTAAAGAAGACGGCGGTTACCGCTCAGGCAAGCTGATGCCCGAGGAGCTGGATTGCAAAGAAGGCTATGTGTTTGTTAAGCAGGAGCCGGCTGTGAACATTTCCTTTGCAGAGGTGGCCCGGGCCTACTTTGTGAAACACGGTGTCCTGGTGGGCAGGGGCTATTACCATCCAGGCAAATTGGGTGGTTCGCACAAGGGAGCGGCAGTTGGCACATCGCCGGCCTATAGCAGTGCCACACAAATTGCCGAGGTAGAGGTCGATATGGAGACCGGCGAAACAAAAGTGGTCGGCACATGGGATGTACACGACAGTGGATGCGTAGTCAACCCGCAACTGCTGCACGGGCAGGTTCATGGTGCATTCTCCATGGGTATTGGGGAAACCATTTGGGAAAAGGTAGTCTTCGATGAAAAAGGAAAACTGCTCAATGGCAACTTTGCCGAGTACAGGATGCCGACAGCACTGGATATGCCCCATGTCGAATCCCTTGTCCTGGATACCTTTGAGCCCAACGGTCCCTGGGGCGTCAAGGAAGTTGGGGAAGGTGCGACCACTCCGACACTGGGTTGCGTCGCCAACGCTGTTTATGATGCTATCGGTGTAAGGGTTACAGACCTGCCGCTTACTCCCGAGAGCATCTGGCGTGGCATCAAGGAAGCTGAAAAGGCTAAGGAAAAAGAAGGTAAGTAACAATAAATTGTTTTTGAAGGCTTTTGCATCTTAAGTACAGATCTGGAGCCTGTTATCATTGTTTTCAAGGATGGCAACAGGCTCCAGTTTACTTGCACCCCAATCAAATATTCCATTAATTGCACATTTATTTAAATATTTTAGTTTTATTGGGTTTGGAAAACGGGTCGTTCTTGACACTGTTTTGTTTTCATATTATACTCATTATGCCAGACAATGCATAAATGTCAATAAGGACATAACAACTCGGGAGGTGTATAATCAAGATTTAATAATTCTGCAACCGGCCTACATATTTTAGAGTGCACACCTGGATACAGCATCGAATGTAGGCAACAGCCAAGATAGTTAATTACAAAATCCTGGAGGTTGAGTAAATGGAAATTATCAAAACTGATTGCGGTCTGTGCATCAACTCTTGTGGTGTGGACTGCTATGTGGAAGACGGAAAGTTTGTTAAAGTTGAGGGTACGAAAGAAAATTGGTTAAATGAAGGAGATTTGTGCGAAAAGGGCAAATACCTAGTAGATCTGGTTTATTCACCAAACCGGGTTAAGTATCCTTTGAAAAAGGTCGATGGAAAGTTTGAAAGAATATCCTGGGAACAGGCTTACGATGAAATAGCTGCAAAGCTAACAGAAATTAAGGAAAAATATGGGGCCCGTGCCCTTGCTACATGGACAGGCTCTGTTGGTGTCGAACACTTTGAAATGGCGGCATTTAACCAACGCTTTGCCAAGGCCTTTGGCAGCGCAAACTTTTTTAACCCCGAGGGAATTTGTTTCCGTACCCGTATTTTAGCACGGCAGGTTACCTTTGGCCGTTATCCCGTGGAAGAGCCCCGTAATGCCGATTGCATTATTCTCTGGGGCCACAACCCGGATGAAAGCTATCCCCCCCAGGGGAAAATTATTCGCAAAAGGGTCGAGGAAGGTGCAAAGCTGTTCGTCATTGACCCGAAACGTATCCCCTTGGCCGAGATAGGTATTCACCAATCGATCCGCCCGGGTACCGATGCGTTCCTGGCCTTGGCCATGATCAATGTTATTATTACCGAAGGGCTGGAGGATAAGGAATTTGTAGAAAAGTGGACATATGGTTTCGATAAGCTGGCTGAATACGTTAAAGACTTTACACCGGAAAAAGCAGAAGAGGTCACCGATGTGCCTGCATCTGAGGTACGCCGCATTGCCAGGACCTTTGCCAACACCGAGAGATCTTGCATTGTGGAAAGCGTGGGGCATTTGGGCCAGTACCAAAACGGATTCCAAACATCAAGATCACTGAGCCTGTTGATGGCTATTACCGGTAATATCGATAGACCCGGCGGATGGGTTACCTGCCCACAAATCAGGCTTGCCGATCTACGTGTCAAGGTTGAGGACAACAGCCTT
>DUNV01000108.1 GCA_012839215.1 Bacillota bacterium | reverse complement strand
CCTTTTGGAGTTGGGGGATCAGGATTCAAAATGGCCGAGGCACCGATGGACATGGGCAGAAACATACCATTTCCAAGGCCATAGGCAAAGAACAGCCTGGCCGCAGAAAAACAAATGTCATCCTCGGTAAGCTGCAAAACCTGGTGGCCAAAAGTTTCCGCCGAAGCGACCATATCATATTGAGAGTGAACTGTTCCTTTGGGTGCACCCGTAGAGCCGGAACTGTAAAGCCAGAAGGCTACATCATCGGCATTCGTCTGTGCAGCCTTAAATGTTGAAGAAGCACGCTTGTAGTTTTGCTTGAAGGGTATGCAGACGCCTGAGTCCTCGGAGGCAATAATTAGATCCCGCAGATAAGGCAGATCGCCTTCTATTTGATTAATCATCGGCAGCAACTGCTCGGAAACGACAAGGGCTTTTGCCCGGCTGTCATTGAGGTAATATTCATAATCGGAAGGCGTCATCATCGTATTGATGGGAATAGGCACCGCACCCATCTTGATAGCACCCCAGAAAACAGCATAAAAAGCCGGCACATCGAGCATAAGAAGCATAATCCGGTCGTCAATACGCAAGCCACGCTCGATAAAAGCATTTGCTGTTTTGTTGGTCATCTTTTCCACATCATTATAGGTATAATTGCGCTTTTCTGTATAAATAGCTACTTTCTCGCCGCGCCCCTCCCTGATATTCCGGTCAACAAAATATTCTGCTGCATTAAAGGTTCCTTCTTTAATCCTCAGCATCTAAATCCCCCCTACAATTATAATGCCTTATTATATCTCTGAGTACCGGAACCAATTTTATTGTATTATGGAAAGAATAAGCGGTCAAGACGGGGGCTAAATCTTTAAATATAGAGAAAACCGTGAACTATCTTAGGGGTCGCTCTTTTTAAAAGATAGACTATAATCCATAGCTATGGAAAAATCCTTTAGGGGCAGATAGGTACGCCCTTTGTAAAGAAGAGGATATAACCCGGTTTTAACCGGTTTCCCGTTCTTGTAAATATTCTTTTGCCCAATCGCCATTTCCCATTCCCCCAAACGCACTTTCCCGCCACCCAGCCAGGAAAGACCCCTGCCCAGTGCCCCGGCAAGATCGGTAGCGCTGACATAAATCTCCTCTACATCAATGATGGGCCGGTGTTTAAATAATAGACTTTTTTCATTAACCTCAATGTATATATTTACATTATCGTGAATGGTGGAAAGAAAGAAATCATCCTGGATGATATGACGGTAGGTTTGCAAAATTTCTTCCTTCCGGCTGACAGAGTAGTCCCGGATGCGCCTGCCTTCCGGGGCAGTTTCCATGATATTGGCATCGAAATAATAAATTGCCTTGACACGGGGTTTTTCCTCCCTGGTTCCTTCATACATGCGTCGGATCATCTCCCGGGCAAAATCCCCATGATCCTTTCCATCAGCAACAGTATAATTCATGGCGGCCCATTCAGAAATATGGATAGGTTTGCGTTCACCAAAATTCTCATAAACAAATTCCATCAGTTCATGGGGATCCCATACCTGGGAGGGAGTTTCCGGATTGGCATTATAAAAAAGAACGCTGTAAACGTTGACTCCAACCCAATCGACGTAATCATCCCCCGGATAATAACTGAGGATGTTATGCTGGGGATTGGTAAAAACTGTCCAGACCATGGCCACGTTGGGCGCCTCTTCCTCCATGACTTTATGGACCAGCCTCCATTTTTCTATGTAAAGATCCGTATCACCGCTATAGGCACACCAGTCCCCGTTCATTTCAGAGGCAAAGCGCAGAAAAATTGGCACGCCAAACTCCCCGGCCCGGCGGGCAAACTTCCGCAGGTATTCATCATCCCGGACTTCCTCCAGGCCTTTATTGGGTTCCCAGGCAATTTGCGGCACAGCACCGGCCGCAATCACTTCTTCTGCCCATTTTTCCGGAAAGGGTTGTCCATAGCTGGCGTAGCGGAAAAAGGAGGCGTGTTTCTTTCCGGTTCGCTCATTAAAGGCATTTATATCCCGCTTAATCCAGTAGGCCTGATCAATGTAGGCCCCCAGATAGGTTCCTTTGAGAGGCTCGTATTTGGCGTTGGTATAACCGGAGAGATCCTCCTGCGTTAGCGCAGAGGCGGTGGCAGGAAATAACAATAGGCCCAGTAGAAACACTGTTGCCACGGGAAGGTAAAACAAAAACCCGGCTAAAAAAAAATGTAAAATCCTTTTCATAAAATTTATCATTGGTACTGCCTCCTCCTGCAAAAAGTCCTAATTTAGGCAAATTTCATATTATGCCTTCGGGCACAATTTTATGCCTTGGGGCGCCTTCAGCCTTTTAGACGTTTACGGATGAAAAAAGTTCCGTTTATGGAATCATTATGATACACTATTAAATGACATTAAATATAATACCTTTCATAAATGGAACGGGATGAGAAAATGATCGAAAAAGTTTTGCCCGGGATTTTCCGCATCGCATTACCCATGCCGGGCAGCCCACTACAATCAGTTAATACCTACCTGCTGAGGGGAAAGGAACGCGACCTTCTTATAGATTCGGGCATAAACCAGAAAGAATGCAAAACGGCGCTGATTAAGGCGCTTTCCGAACTGGATGTTAGTATGGAACAAACTGATTTTTTTATCACGCATCTTCACGAGGATCATTTTGGCCTTGCTCCAATTCTGGCCACAGATAAATCAACGATTTACCTCAACTTCCCCGAGACGGCCTTTTGGGCAGATCCGGGCAGGTGGAACACGGGCCTGGACCATGGGAGAAAAAATGGTTTCCCCGGGGAAGAATTAAACAGGTTTTTTAAAAAAACACCGGGTTTTCTAAAAAGATTGCCCCTGGACGAAATGGCCAAGGCGGTCCAGTTTTACCAGGAGAACATCCCGGCGAAAGGGATACGCCTGCAAATTATCGGCGATGGTGAGAGGCTAAACATAGGAGGTTATTCCCTGGTATGCCTATTCACACCCGGGCATTCCAGCGGGCACATTTGCCTCTATGAACCAGACAAAAAATTTCTTTTCTCCGGGGACCATATCCTGGAAACGATCACCCCGGCTATTTTCCTTTGGTCCGGGGAAAGCTGGAACCCACTCCATGAGTATTTAAAAAGCCTCGACAAGGTACTCCGGCTGGAAATTGATATTGTCCTACCCGGGCATCGCGGCATATTCCGGGACTGCCGGGCCAGGGTTGCCGAAATAAAAAAACACCACTCCATCAGGGAGGGTGAAATAGCCTCAGTTTTAGACGCCAATGGCAAGAGTGCCTATGAAATTGCCTCCAATGTAAGCTGGAATATCCCCCTCCCCTGGGAACAATTTTCCGTAGAACTTAGATGGATGGCCCTCGCAGAAACACTGGCGCATTTAAAATACATGGAAGAAAGGGGAAAAACAACAGTCAAACCCCAGGACAATGGTTTGGAACTGTATTATCCCCCGAGATAAAAAATACTAGGTTCTGCCTTGAAAATATGGAAATTCAGCTGCATGGCAAAGTGCCCGCCGGGTGTAACAACCGCAAAAGCTGGCAACTTTAGATCAGGTATTGTCTGGCCAGTTTTTCCAGGAATGATGCCTTCAGCTGCAGGCTGGCCATTTCTATCTGTTCATTTTTGCCATGAACCGTATTCCAAAGTTCCCGATCGAATCCTTCGGCCATATGCCCTATGCCATAGGATGGAATCCCTGCCTCACGCAGGAAACGGGAATCAGTTGCCCCCGTGGAAATGCACGGAAGGCAGATCACATCTTCGCCGGCCACCTCCCGTGTAGCCCGAACGATAGCCTCGTAATGCCCGGTTTGGGAAGAAGAAAAAGTAGGATGATGGTAGTTAGGCATTTCAATGCTGATTTCTTCGCCGATGTACCTCCTCAGTTTTTCTAAAACGTAGTGTTGATCCTGTCCCGGAAGTATACGTATATCAATGTTAGAACTACACACGTCCGGAACAACATTTGTCTTGCTTCCCCCCTGCACCTCATTGGGGGAAACGGTCATGCGCGTCATGGCCCGCAATGTCTCGGCAAAACTCCTGTCTTCAAAATTATCCAGAACAGTATCGACGTTATGTTCATCCACACCAATGTTTTCGCCCATAATATCCGAAAGTTTTTGAATCATAAATTTAACTTCGGGGATGAGAACAACCTGCGGCTGGTTTTCGGCCAGGGCATTCAGGGCACGGACCATTTTTATGACGGCATTATCTCCCAAGGTAGGGATAGAGCCGTGGCAGGAAACACCTTTCGCTGTCAACCTGACCCAGGCGGTACCCTTTTCCCCGACCTGGGTAAAGAATATCGTCTTGCCATGAAGTGTTAGGGGCTCTTCGGCCCCCTCATTAACGGCAAAATCGGCCTGTAATTTCTCGGGGAAATCCTGCAAAAGGCGTTTGACACCAAAGTTTCCCCCGCTTTCCTCGTCGGCCGTAGCAGCAAATATAAGGGTACCGTTTAGGGGCGTTTTTTCTTTGGCTAGTCTTAAAAAGGCAAAAGCCTCGGCGGCAACCAGCCCTTTGCAGTCCAGGGCCCCCCGCCCCAGAACCATCCCGTCCCGTATTTCTCCTGAAAAGGGATCAAAATCCCATCCATCCCCAGCCGGAACCACATCGAGATGGGAAAGGAAAAGGAGGCTTTTGGAACCGCTACCCATCCTGGCAATAAAATTGCCCCGCCCTTTTTCCGTTTCAATAATTTCGCCCGGCACGCCTGCCTGCTCGAAAAGATTTTTCAGGTAAATGGCCGCTTCTATTTCATTTCCCGGCGGGTTAACCGTATTTATTTTAATCAGATCGGAAAGTATTTTTTCCGGGCCCAAAATATTCCCACCTTTCTTATCGAACGTTTATCAAGAATTATTCGCTAAACGACTGACAAAAAAGTTAGCCACTATTTCAGCCAACTGCTCCTCGAACCCCCACCAAAAGTGATCAGCCCCTTCGATCATGCGGACCTCCACCGGCCCCGCCGCCTTACTTGTTTCCCTTTTAATCTGCTCAGCCGGAATCATACTATCCACCGTTCCATGGACAATAATTTTTGGTTTTTGGCACCCTTTTAGAATGTCTTCCCGCATGACCGGGGAAACACCCGCCAATGCCTTTACGGTATCCTCGGGAACACCAACGGAAAAAGCGATCATCCCCCCGAAAGAATAGCCCCCGATTCCGACCCTCTGGGAATCAATCTCTTCCCTTTTTAGAAGAAATTTAAGGGCAGCGCGTGCATCATCCTGCTCGCCAATGCCTTGATCATATGCTCCCTTGCTCAGACCCACACCACGAAAGTTGAAACGGAGCACAGCAATACCTTTTTTCACCAGGGCACGCCCTACAGCCACGACAACATTATTGTCCATGTTGCCGCCCTGAGGGGGATGCGGATGACAGAAAAGCACCCCCGGAAAGGGCGGCGACTGATCCGGCAGCTCCAAGGACCCCTCCAGGGTAAGATTTCCGCTGGGGATAAACACCTCCATAGTTTTCGCCTTCATTTATACCCTCCTCAAAATCTAGTTGGGATAGGGCCCGGGCCTTCTAACCTTTTGGCTGCGCCCATATGCTGAAGGTGGCTTATGGGCGATAAAGTCGGGCATTTGCAAAGTTTTTTGTCCAATTTTACGCCCCTCCACCAGTAATAAGATCCCAAACTGGTTACTTAAAAAACAGCACAATCCGATTTGTGTTTGTACCCCGATTATTATTTTTAATACCCCAGATATTTGAAGTCTTGGTAAATTCCTGCCGGTTGATAACAACGCCCTGACATTTAAACCCGGCACCAAGTCCCAGGGGGATAACTTGCTCCTCAAGCCTGATTTCCCCCCCCCTTACCTCTCCCACTTCAAAGGCCACCCAACCATCGGGCTTGGTGATCCTATATAGTTCACTAAACACCTGCCCCATCACCGCCGACCATTCATCAACTGTTCTCGACATGGTGATTTTCTCTTCAATTTCCAGGGTATCCAGGTCGTTAAACCAACATCTTAGCCAATTATCCCTGGCGTATTGGACCACATCCAAGAAGGGGGGCGATGTAACTGTCAAGCTGACAGAGTTATCCGCAATTATGCCGGTATACCGGGCATCCTCCTGCAAAAAGATAGCTGTACTCGCCGCCTTCCTCAAATTCTCGATCTCAACTGCTTTTACTTTCCTCATTAGTGAGCTGGTTTTGCGTTTGATAAGCCTTTTGGTATCACGATAATCTGGTTTTTGATTCCTTTTTTTGTTAATTTTAATTTGGCTTTCCTGGGAAATGGCCTGGTTTGGTGGCAGCGTATAGACAGAAAAAAACCCGGGCGAATGTCCCGTCAGGCGGTTGGTGGCGACCATCCTTATCCAATGATCAGTATCATCTTCCTGCCCGTTAGCTTTTCTATCCTCAAGGTATTTCCTAATCGAGACAATTTCGGCTTCTGTCTCGTGATGATAGAACATGGACAAGTCTATGTCCGCCTGCAGATTTTTATCAATAGGTATGGATTTTAACCTATCATTAATCTTGCTAATATCCGGAATTGCCAAACGTGGGTACGCAATTATCCTGCTGAGTGGGTTAATGTCATTAGAGATTACTTTCCTGTTCAGGATGCCAGCTTCGATCACCGTTGTACCCCGTCCGCTAAAAGGATCATAAACTGTATCGCCAGGCGAGGTTAAAAGTTTAATAAAGAACCTGGGCAGTTGTGCCTTAAAGCAGGCCCGGTAAGAGATCTCGTGGATGGAGGAGGACTGCCTTTGTTTGGAAGTCCAGTATTCATTACTAAATATAGATACCTGGACACCGTTGATGTTGGTTTGTTCAACCCGAGTCGTGCCCGAAGGAATTAAAGAAAGATTTCCTGTATCCTCAAATACAAAATCCTTTAAATAATTAAAAACATTTTTCCCGGTGAGGCCCAATTCAATAATCTACCCCTTCATTCCCATATTTCCTAACCTATGCTACATCCTGTTAGACCTCCCTTTATATTAGTTCTTCCCTGAAGTGCTTATTCCTTTAATTTCTAAGGGTATCTTCCAAAGCCAAAAACATTAGTCCGCTTTAAAATAAAAAGCCCCATAAATATAGGGCTTGGAGCGGGTGATGGGAATCGAACCCACACGACTGGCTTGGAAGGCCAGGGCTCTGCCACTGAGCTACACCCGCACAATAAATTTATTAAATAGATGACATGATTAAACCATCAGCAATCGAAGTGGACAATATTCGTTCCATCGCTTTTTTTAACGCTTTTTTATTATAAACCTTTTTGCACAAAGGTGCAAGCCACCGGCCAAAACTCCCAAAATTTTAGATACCTTTGTTCAGTATCTCTTTTTGCTGATCCTCATCGGCATGGCGGTTTTTGGCTACCTGCAGACGATCCTGTAGATAGCGCACCTCCCTTAGTTGTTCCTGGGCAATAGTCTGCATGAGTTCAGCCTCCTCATTGGAAAAGGCCTCGCGCAAGGAGGAAATCTGCGCCTCCAGCGCATGCCGCTTACGCTCCAGTTCACGTTGGCGCCGCTCGGTTTCCTGCCAGCGTGCCAGCCTCTCCATTTCCGCACGGGCCTCCTCTTCCAGGCGGGCTGAGCCGGCCAGCATCCCGCCGGGTCCTAGGTAGACATCCATCAACTCTATGCCGTGATCAGTAATTAAAAATTCACGTATCTGATTGGAATGAGCCATGCCCCGTGATTTTAGGATAAAAATACCCCTGTTGTATTCACCATTGTCTTCCCTATTACTTAGTTGCAGCCAGGTATCAATAAGGGGGGAAATGGAAATATTGGTATGTTCCATCACACCACCAGTAGAAGCAGAAAGG
>DUNV01000107.1 GCA_012839215.1 Bacillota bacterium | reverse complement strand
TGGTTACCATACCGGGCAATCACGATGAGATAACCTACCGGAATTCCGTTTACCGCGAGCATGGTGAAAACTGGCCCGGTTTTTTAGTGCGCAATCCCATGCCGGAGCTTTCCATTGCCCATGAAATCGGCGGCACCATGGTCCATATTTATTCCCTGGCTTACACAGGGGGCATAACCCGCCCTGGATCCATAAAATCTTTTCCCCGCAGTGATGCTTCCGGCCTGCATATCGGCGCCTTCCATGGCTCACTAGACTGGGAGGGTCTGGCGGATAGAAGCCTGCCCCTTGATTCTTCTCTCCTCGCCGCAGCCGGCTATGATTATATCGCCTTGGGACATTATCACACTTACATGGAAAAAAGGGTTGGCACCGGCAAGGCAGTCTACCCCGGGGCGGCAGAATTTAAAAGCTTTAGCGATCCGGGAAGCGGCTTTCAGGTGGTTGTAGAATATAACGGTAAGGAAGCAAAAACTGAAAACGTTCCCATGGCAGTGCGCAAGCACCGGTACGAGGAGATCAACCTGTCCACTTTGGCCGATCCGGAAGAACTTCGCCAAGCCTGCCTTAAATTTGCCGGTGAAGAGGTAATGATACATCTAACCTTTTCAGGAACCCCGCGATTTTCCATCAATGCCGGGGCGCTTACCGGAGAACTTGAATCACATTTTTTCCACCTGGAAATTGTCAACGATGCCCGTTACTTTGCGGAGGACTTCCTGAACAGTATCGCCGATGAACCCACTGTGCGGGGGATGTACGTACGCCGCATCAGGGAAAAGCAAGGAAGGGCTTCTACCGAACGTGAACAAAAAGTGCTCCAGCAGGCCCTACTGAAGGGTTTGGCCGCCCTTGAAGGGGGCGATCAAGCGTGAGCGGACGTAAGGTTACCTTTCAAAAATTGATCCTGGAAGGCTTTGGCCCATACCGGGAGGCCACGGAATTTATTTTTTCAGAATCAATAAACAGTTTTGTGGCAGAAAATGAAAGCGGAAAAACTACTATGTCGGCAGGTTTGATTGCCGTTCTTTTTGGCCTTTCGCACCGGCAAAAAACCAACACCCCATTTAACCTGGGCAACTTTCGTAACTGGGAAAATCCCGCCCGCTGCTATGGGGAAATCTATTTCATCGCCGGCAGCAAATACTACCAAGTTGCGCGTGATTTTGATACTCACCGGGTTGAATTATGGTCTTTGGGGGAAGATTTTACCAGGAAGGAACTTCTGGTAGAGGGTCAACATAATCCGGATGCGACAAAGCGGCTGAAAAAATATGAAGAGAAAATACGGGAGCTACTGGGCCTCGACAGCCAGGGACTTTTCAGCGATACATTTTACGTGGGGCAGCCGCTCCCGGAGCCCGATAAAATTAGTGATGAATTACAGGGATTGTTATCCGGCGGGAAGGGTACCTCCTTTCATCTATCCTTAAAAAGACTGCAAGACAACCTAAAAGAGCTGACCAGATTTACCGGGCCCAATGATCGGGGGGTTACGCCTCGCAACATGGGCAAAGATGGCTTATTGGAGCAAATGGAGGAGCAAATTGTACAGTTGGCACAACAATTGGAAGAAGGTAGACTGATAGCTGATTCCCTCGAAGAGACCCGTAAACAACTAGTTTCTATGGATGAAAACTATAGTAAACAGAAAGATGAACTGGCAAAAAAAGAGAGAACACGTCAGGCGTGGTCGAACTGGAAACTGTTGCAGAGCGAATACCGCAACGCGGCCATAAGACGTGATAAGCTAAAGAAAGCGGAAAAGGAAGCAGGGGCGCTAAAGGAAAAAATTGCACTCCTGGAAGGAGAGCTTGAGCAAAAGTATCCTGAGTTCACCGGAGCCCCGCAAGATACAGCTAAAATGCTGGAGGATTTAGTTTGGCTTGACAAACAGTTGCAGGAACTTGACGGGGCCATCCATAACCTGGAAACATCACTGCAGAAAAACAATGCTAGTATCACTGAATTAAGAGACAGGATTGGCAAGCAATATTCTGGCTGGGAACAACTGGGGGCAGATGCCCTGGCCGGGCTCAAAATCAGGCGCAGATATGTGGAAACCTGCCAAAGGGAATGGCAGCAATTGGAACAGGGCTTGGCAGATCTGAAGGTAATAAATGATGAGCTGGAAAGCACCTTTATGCCCTTTGAAAATGCCTCCCAAGAGGATCTGGAGCTCATTGCCAGCTACGATCGCTACAACGCCAAATTCTCCAACACGGTAGAAATAACCGAAGCAAGATGGAACAGCATCAAAAAGCAGAAAAATGAATTCAGGGAGGCCAAATCCTCCTTTGAAACCAGATATATCGAAATAGAAAAATTGCCCGGGAATGCCGGGGAGATTGTTAGCGGGAAGATCGCGGCTATGAAAGAAAAAGGACAGCTCGAAGAACAGGAAAAAAGACTTTCACATAAGCTTGTTGTCCCGGTATGGCTGCGTTACAGTGCCATGCTACTGGCCGCCGGGCTAATGGGCATCCTGGTTGGCACAGGGAATATAACGATCACTGTTCTGGCTGTTGTAGCTGCTGCCCTGGCCGCTCATTGGGCCGCTACCTCTATCTATAATCTTATTTTCTCCGCCAAGAGCCGGGAACTGGCTCGTACCCAGGAAAAATTGCAACAATGCGAGGAAAAGATTATCGCCCTTGACAATAAACTAGGATCGTTTGCCAATGCGGACGAGGTAGAACTTGGACGCCTTATCCAGCTGCTTGATCAATATGTAGAAGATAAAGACCGGCTCACAAGGGACGAAAGGAACATCCCAGATGATAAGCAGGAAACGATTAAAAGGGAATGGGAAAAAGCAAGGGAGGAAAAAGAATTGTTTGGACGCTCGGTAGCTCCCTTTATCAAAGCCTTTGATGATCCCCCCGCGGCGTTTGACCGCTGGCAGTCTCTGAAAGAAGAAAAGGGAAGACTGGAAACCAGCCTCGATAACCTGGCCAGGGAAACCTGGGGTTGCGATGCCGAAACTGCTGCAACCATATTACCCCTTTCTGAGGGCGTGGCGGAGCATTGGCAGGAGGCAGCCCGCTTCCTGCTATTTGCGGCAAACCCATCTAAAGAACAAAATATGGCTAATCTGGCCGAACAGCTTAACGCCCTAACTGAAACGTGGTGGCAGCAACAGGAGGTAATTACTACCCAATTTGCAGAAATTAGGAATGATATTGGTGATCTTGAATATGAGCTAGCTTCAGATGGCAAACAGTTGGAGGCAAAACGGTTAAAAAGACGGGACATTCAAAACCAAAAAGAACTGGTAGATGAGGGGATAAGGCAGATAGTGGGAGCAAACAAAAATGATGCTGCATTGGCCCTCGAACGCTGGAAAAACAGGCAACAGGTAAATGGTGAAATAGAGGTAATTTCTAGACAACTTGAAACGTTGCTGGACAATAATGATGTAGAAACGATTGATCAATTGCAAGGCACACTTTCCCAAATGGAGGATAATGTCACAACTGCCTTGCTAAGATGGAAGGAACAGATCGATCAAAATCCCGGATTACCGGGAACCGATCAGGCGGATGATCTTGAACAGATAAACAATTATCTGGAAAGGATAGAAAAAGAAATCGATCAGCTTGACGATAAAAAAAACGGATTGGAACAATCCCGCCACACATTGATGGGAAAACTTGCTACCCTGGAAGGGCAAACTCCACTTAATATTGCAGCTGCGGAAATAGAGCTTGCCGAGCTAACATTGCAAAAGGGTAGGTTAGAAATCGAAGCCGATGCCCTGGAGATGGCATATAAGGAAATGGTGGCGTCCATTAACGAATATCGCCAAACCTACCGGGAGCGCCTGCAAAAGCTAACTACCGATTATTGCCAGGCTGTTTCGGGTATGCCACATCGCCACGTCGAACTTGACGAAAATTTTAATATTAGCATAAGGGAGGGGGGGCGCCCCTGTTCACTTGAACAACTCAGCAAGGGGGCCCGTGATCAACTCTACCTCTCCCTGCGATTTGCCGTGGCTGATCTACTGGCCGAGGAAGTAAAACTTCCCTTTATCTTTGATGATTCCTTTACCAGTACCGATACCCACCGCTGTGAGAATATTCGCCAGATTTTACAGCAGCGGGCAGGAGAAAGACAATTTATCATCTTAGCCCACAGCGACGCCTATTCCGCGTGGGGAACCCCGATCAAATTGGGTAGTGCCGAATGCTAATGTGACCCCGGCAATATGTGGCCCCGACAATGCTGCAGCCGCCCCACCTGATAGAATCGTTGGATCACACGAAGATTTTGATAAGATCTTTCGCTTTGCCCGGGATGATAATGAATGAGGTTGGGGTAGTTTCAATGGGATAAAGTAAAGGAGGCGCCTTAGCATGCCAAACATTAGGCCGATCTCAGATCTGCAGAAAAATGCCTACGAAATTTCTGAATTTTGCCATACCACACAGGAGCCAGTTTTTATCACAAGGGATGGCATTGGCGATCTAGTTATCATGAGCGTAAAAACTTATCAGCGGCAGCAAGCCCTCATAAATTTGTACATCAGGCTTGCTGAGGCGGAAGGGGGAATAGCCGCCGGTGGGACGGAGGGCGAGGAGTTTTTCAAGGTTGCCAAACAATTAAGGAGTACCCTGCATGGGAAAATATAAAATCAGGATTTATGCGCATGCAAAAAAGGATCTCAAGGGCATTATCAGCTATCTCAATAAACAACCGCCTGCGGCGGCCATAAAATATTACGATCTTCTAGTGGAAAAAATTATTGGACTATCAGAAAATCCCGAGCGCTGCCCATTCGTGCGGGAGATTGCCCTGAAAGCCAATGGTTACCGTTACCTCATCGTGGAAGGCTACCTGGTACTTTTTGTCATTAAGGACGATACAGTACAAATCCGGCGCATTATCTACGGAAAATCACGGCTGCGAATGGCGATCATTAGGAACTTTACACCAAGACCCCCTCATTTAAATAGGGTTACATGAGATAAATAATTACGGTAAAACTTTATCTTCCAACAGAGAAGAATGGGCTACCTGGAAATACTGGTAGCCATCAGCCCGTAATATGCAAATTTTGGATTAAACAACACGCCTTATACGGCAGGCTATCTGAAAAGCTTTGGGAAATCATTTAACCCATTCCATCGTTTAAATTTCTTTACCGCACTTGCAAATTTTTCATCCCTAACAGGCCGGGCAGTATTAAAAAATCTGCTGTTAGCCGTGCAGC
The DNA here is from genome assembly GCA_012839215.1 of Bacillota bacterium. Taxonomy (GTDB): domain Bacteria; phylum Bacillota; class Dethiobacteria; order DTU022; family UBA8154; genus DUNV01. Next base: position 2,614 of record DUNV01000107.1, on the reverse strand, counting down.
CCCCTTTATCCTCGCCGATATAGATCATCATACAATCCGGGTTGGTACTCCGCATTTCTTCCAGCACTTCTGTTGCCGTGTTATCCATAAAGGGCCAGGAAATGATGACTAGATCCGTTTCCTTCCCGTACTTCCTTACCGCGCCCAAAGCGTCTATATTTTCCACTTCCGTCCACATCATATTATCTTCTTTCCAATAATAGCTAAAATTATCATCGGCAGAAAAGCTGTCCGTGGCAATAACATTTATGTTCTGCTTTTTTAGGGCATAGGCCAGTGCCCCGGAACCTGACATTACCTCAAGGCACATCCGCCTGTCTACCCACTTGCTTAAGGGAATTATCCAATCATTGGCAATCAGTGCATAACCCATGTGATCGATAACAATATCCCTCAGCCCAAAATTATCGATCCGTGGATCATATCTGCTCACGAAAAATTCCGGGTAACAATCAGGAATTATTTTGTTTTTTATCATGGCAACGATTTTTTCTACTTCTTCTGGGAAATCCATGACTTCACACCTGCCGCAATAAATGTTACTTCTCGGCTGTGCACCGAATTATTATTTTGATTGCTGGTTATTATGCTATTAATTCAACGCCAGCGGCTTTTTTCCTTTCTGCCCCCTTGCCGGTTGTGTTTGGCAAGTATAATTTCCCACACTTCGGAAATTAATTTTTCCCACACCCCCGAATGAAAACTATTGCATTTTAGAATGCTTTATTCTATAGCTTTGGCCGTTGTGCATGATTAGATGGCCATGATGCACAAGGCGGTCTAAAATAGCCGTTGTAAGCCTTTCATCATAAAATATGGTATTCCACTCATCAAAGGGCAGGTTGGTCGTGATGACGATGCTTTTCTTCTCATAACAGCTGGATACTGCCTCAAATAGAAGCTGTGTTCCAGTGCGCTCAAAGGGTATGTAGCCCCATTCATCGAGAATTAGCACATCAGCTTTTTCAAGCTGCCTCCAAAACGATGTTGGCCGTTTCTTCTCCTTATCCGCCTTAAGCTCATTAATTAGTCTGCTGGTTTTGCGGAAAACCACATTCATGCCAAGGTTGATGGCGTTCATGCCAAGGGCGGTAGCCAGGTGGGTTTTGCCGGTTCCCGGCCGGCCATACATAATTAAATTCTCCTTTGCCTTAAATGGTAAGCAGGCAGAAAGGGATTCAATATTAAGGGCTGCCGGCAAAACAGTTTCGTGAAAATCAAAGTCATTGAAGAACTTAATAACTTCGAACCCAGCCGCTTTCGTTCGCCTATTTATTCCCGCCACCCGCCGTCTCTCCTCCAGCCTAAACAGCAATTTGTACAGGAATTCCTCATGGCTATCTGCCACTATACTGTCATATTCAGCCAGTACCGGGCCAAGCCTCAAGTCCTTGCAAAGGCTTTCAATTTCATCCCTATACATGGCTTGCCACCTCCATGAGCTTACCATAATCGCTAAGCGAAATTACGTAATCTTCTGTTTTAGGCAGTTCGTCTGGAACCCTGTTTTTAGGGGTTTTACCCGGCATATTCATTGTGAAATGAAAGGCGGATATCAGTGTATCGGCATCCCTAGCGCCAAGGCTTATGGCCTTCTCCATCCCTGATAGTGACTTATGAATCCCCCATACTTCACTGGAGTTTGCAAGTTCTGTAAGTATGGCCTTCTTCCCCGGCAAATCCTGCTCGTTTAAAAACCTTCTCGTGTTTTTATCCAAATTCTCATAAAAGCCAGTGTACTTGAGAGCGGTAGGCCTCTTTGCCAGGACCCTTAAATACGGCGCCCAAATCATGGACTCCTGACCTTTACCATAGAGCCTTGGGTGACAAGCTATTTCAGTGTGCTTTTCATCGTATACGGTGACACTATGGGCCTTTATCTTTAGCAGTACCCTACTGCCCGGCAAATCACCGGAGGTTGAATACTTGTTCTTATCAAGGGTTGCCATTCCCTGTATATTTGTTTTCGCCCATATATATTTGCAGCAGTCGAAGTCTTCTGGCGGCAGGGGTAGAAAGGCCTCTTTGTCCTCTTCAAAAAGATCCTTTACTTTTTCATTAAGCTTGTAATGATTACGATCCATATCCTCAATGCATTTTTCAAGGAGGACTTTGTTGTATTCTTGCAAATCATCAAATTCGGGAACGGGAACGAAATAGTTCCGGCGACTGCATCCAACGTAGTTTTCCACTGAGCCTTTTTCCCTGCCGCTTGCCGGATTACAAAAGTTGCTTTCAAAGCCATAATGGCATTGTAAACGTCGAAAACCCTCTGTAACCTCCCTTTCCCCATAAGCTTTAATTGCCTTTACCGCTGTGGACATATTGTCAAATCTAATAACTCTTGGGCTGCCTCCTACAGCTTTAAAAATGTCTGTCAGACCTTGCATAAGGCATTCCAGATTTTCCCCCTTGAATAGCTGAACAAGCTTGCCATCTGAATGGGGAAAGGCGATACAAAGGTGATGCCCCTCATAGGTAATGCCTTTTTCGATAAATACCGTGGCGCCGAAGTCTACCTGGGCCTCGCCCGCCGGATGAAGGAGTGGTAAGGCGACTTCTTTGGCCTGTCCCATTTCTCTCCTTAAATCAGCTACTAATGTGCGAATTGTGC
>DUNV01000106.1 GCA_012839215.1 Bacillota bacterium | reverse complement strand
GATGATATATCAGACCGCAATTATATCCAGGATGCGCTGCAGGGCCACACAGAATGGTCCGAACTCTTCTTTTCTAATGTGACGAATAGCAATGTCATGGTTGTGGGTGCCCCTGTGCGAAGCAACGGGCGCAGTGGCAACATACTGGGCACGCTTAATATCGCCGTGGACGACCAGGGTATTGCCCAATTTTTACATGATGGACTCGACGAGCTGGGTACTACTGCCGATGCCTTTCTCTTTGATGAAAATGGCCTGCTCTTTAGCAACAGCCGTCACGGCGAGCTTTCCCAGGGTGCCGCCCTTAAGAAAAGCATCAATACACGTGGCGTCGAGGTATTGGCCCCGGCAATCCGCGCCGGCAATATGGATTTTTATGATGCCATAGAGCTTATAGACAACCAGGGAGATCGGGCTCTCATGGGACTTAGCGTCATGCAGATGGGGCGCATGCCCATGGGTCTCGTCGTAAAAATGGATTCGGCTGAGGCTTTTGCCGGAGTTACCGCCCTGCGCAACGCGCTCATTCCCATCATCGTCGTTTCGGCTATCATCATCGCCATTGTAGCCCTTTTAGCCGCCTTGTCTATCATCCACCCTGTGCAGAAAGTCAGCGATCTGACAGCAAAGCTAGCCGAAGGCGATTTTACCGCCCAGGCAGAAATAGCCAGCCGGGACGAGATCGGACAGATGGCCCAAAATATAAACAACACCGTCCAGACCCTGCGACAGACAATGCAGCGCGTCCAGGCGGCTTCCGATAACGTTTCCCACGCTTCCGACGAGATTTCTTCGGGCAATCAGGATCTCTCCCAGCGCACCGAGGAACAGGCCTCTTCCCTGGAGGAAATCGCCTCCACTATCGAAGAGATCGCCTCTTCCCTGGAAACCTCCTCTGCCAACTCTGCCGAGGCGGACAACCTTTCCCGGCAAACGCTGGATAGCGTACATCAGGGGGAAAAAGTCGTCAAGGATCTGCAGAAGGCCATGGGCGAAATTACCCAGGGAAACCAGGAGATCGCTGAAATTATTGCCAAGGTCAACGATATTGCCTTCCAGACAAATCTACTGGCGCTTAACGCTGCTGTAGAGGCGGCACGCGCCGGTGAGCAGGGCCGGGGCTTTGCCGTTGTTGCCGCCGAGGTGAGGAATCTGGCCGGAAACTCCGCCGAGTCAGCCAAGGAAATCGAAAAGCTGATCAAGGATAGTATCGTCAGAGTCGACAAGGGTAACGAACTGATGAGCGAAACAGAAAAAGTGTTGGAAGAAACAGTTGCCAATACACAGAAAACCAGCGATGTCGTCGGGGAAATTGCCGCTTCGATAAAAGAACAGTCTGCCGCCGCCGGGGATATCCGTTCGGCCATCGAAGAGTTGAATCAGGTCACACAGCAAAATGCCTCCCTGGTGGAGGAAATTGCCAGCTCCAGTGAGAATATGCACAGCGAGGCCATAGAACTATCCAATCAGGTCAGTTTCTTCAAGCTTTCGGCAAATGGCCGGGCCAATGGTGCCTCCACCATCAAGAAACACCAGGAAAAGGATAAAACGAGAACGATCCGAAAAATTGCCCCCCCACGTGAAACAGCTGCCCTGGTGGCCTACGGGGATGAAGATTTTGAGCTGGACGAGGAGGATTTTGAAAAATTTTAAAAGGAGGGAAAGGCTTTGTCTGAGGATTATGCAGGTAGCAACGTCCTGGATATCGGATATGATACGGGCACCAGTACCGCTGAAAACCAGTTCGTCACCTTCCAAATAAGCGATGAGGAATATGGGATAGATATCATGCTGGTACAGGAAATAATACGCTATAAAAAACCCACAAAGGTTTTTAACAACAACCCGGTCATCAAAGGCGTCATTAATTTCCGGGGTAAGGTGATCCCCATTATTGATATGCACCGCAAATTCAATCTTCCCGCGGGAAAATATGATGGTTTTACCGTGATCATCATTATCGAGGTAGAGAAAAAAACCATGGGCATGATCGTGGATCGTGTTTCCGATATTATGGGCTTCCATAGCGAAGATATACAGCTTGTCGATAAAGAATTTGCCAGCGATATTAAGACTGAACACCTAAAAGGGATGGGCAAATCGGGGGAAAGAATAGTCCTGCTACTTGAACCCGATAAAATCCTTTCCCTCGGCGAGATAGATAGCCTGCAAAAAATGGCCGCAGGGCAAAAAACCAAAGAGGACGGGGGCAAGCAATAAAAAAACCCGGGGGATCCGCCCGAAAAGATGGGGCTAATCCCGGAGGTATACCTGGGAGGAAAAAGAATTGGAAGTTATAAAAAAAGGTAACAGCATGGCACTGGTAATGGTCAGGGATAGAATTGATCTGGCAAATTCCCATCTTTTAAAAGATCAGTTACAGGAACTTTACGACGAAGGTTTTCAGATCATTACACTGGATTTTAGCCATGCAACCGGCATCGACAGTTCCGGGCTGGGAAAATTATTATTATTTCAAAAAAAGCTGAAAGAAAGAAATGGTGAACTCAGGATCATTAATATCACCAGTGCCTATATCAAAAAAATGTTTAAAATGATCCATCTTTATAAGGTTATTAATATCGAAAATGAAACACATGAAAACAGCTAAAACTTCAGCAAAAAACATTGTTTTTTGCTGTCATAGGGGAAGAGGATAGGCCATGGACAGGGAAAAACTAAATATTTTAGCCATTGGGAAAAATTGCAAGGGAGCCACCTGTTATAAAAGAATAATCGCCGGTGATCCAGATAATACACCTGTTACTGTGGATTGCGCCGCTACCCCGGTTGAGGCATATAAAAAATGGCAGGCATTTGATTATGATTGCTTTCTCATCTGCGATAAAAATGAAAACAAGGATATCTTTAACAAGCTAAAATATTGCGCCGGGGAATATTCGGATACCAACCCCTGTGATCGAATGACAGGTTTTTGCAACCGCTCCCTTTTTTTGAGCAGGCTCAGACATATGGATCTTGAAAAACACCTTCCCATTAGCATTATTATCGGTGATCTCGATGATATAAAGTTGATCAACGATGTATTTGGTTACGATAAGGGGGATCACGTCATTAAAAATACCGCAGGTATCTTTAAAAATACCTGCCCAAGCGGCGGCATCTTTGCCCGCTGGGGAGGGGATGAGTTTGCCGTGGCCCTGCCCAAAACACCGGAAAACCTTTCCCAGAAAATTATGGATACCATCGGTAGGGAATGTGGAAAAGCTGATACGGTTCCTATGAAAAGTACCATTGCCCTGGGGGCTGCCACCAAGGAAAAGCTTGATCAGGATATCCTGGATACTCTGCACAAGGCCGAAGCAGAGCTGTGCCTTAACAAGGTAGCAGGAGCAAAGAGCCGTCGTTACGAGACTATTGCCTCCCTCGTAAAATTGCTGGGGGAAAAAAATTATGAGACCGAGGAGCACGCTTGGAGAATGCAGAATCTGGCTATTGAATTCGGCCTGGAACTGGGTTTGACAGATTGCCAGATGGAAGATCTCATCCTGGCGGTAACCCTGCATGATATAGGCAAGCTTGCCGTACCAGAGCAAATTCTCATCAAACCCGGGAAACTCACCCCTGCAGAATGGGCAATTATCAAGGAGCATTCTGCCAAGGGTTACCGCATTGCCCTTTCCTCCAATAAATTTGCCAGGGTTGCCCCGGTGATACTTTCCCATCACGAAAGATGGGATGGCCGGGGCTACCCCCAAGGGCTGAAGGGGGAGGAAATACCGTTTCTTTCACGAATTGTAACAATTGTAGATAGCTATGATGTCATGACCAACGAAAGACCCTATAAAAAAGCAATGGGCAAAATGGAGGCACGGAAGGAACTCGAACAATCAGCCGGTAGCCAGTTCGATCCCGGGCTTATAAAAGTTTTTCTGAGCCTTGATCTTTAGAAAATTTGCCCAGACACAAAATTACACTTTTTGCCCTTTAGGTGATAGACGAATGAACATATGGGGAAATGTTGAGGAGCTTTCAGCCAGGGATTTTCAAACTGTTCGACAGGTTGTTTACGATACAATCGGAGTAAATTTAACCGAGGCAAAAAAATCCCTGGTCATTTCCCGCCTCTCCAAACGACTGCGGGAATTAAAAATTAAAACATTTGCAGATTACTTTCGTTTTTTGCGCGACACTCCCGATGAAGTGGAAGTTATGTTTAACTATTTAACTACCAATGTAACGAGATTTTTTCGTGAAAAGCATCACTTTGAACACATCTGCAGTGAATACCTCCCCTTTTTAGAATCCCAGGCTAGGAATAACGGCGTAAAAGAAATCGGCATCTGGTCGGCCGGGTGTTCCACAGGTGAGGAACCCTACACCCTGGCCATGGTCCTGCACAACTATTTTCAACACAAAAATGGTTGGTCCATTAATATCATGGCCTCCGATGTGAACACAGAGGTCCTAGAAAAGGCCCGTACCGGCATTTATAGCAAGCAGGAAATCCTGGGTATCCCCTACCATTACCTAAAAAAATATTTCAAACTGGGGGTTGGCCCCAATGAGGGTTTCTTTAAAATAAAAAAGGTGTTACGGGATCTGGTTACCTTTCGTCGCATTAACCTCGTTTCCCAGGAAAAATACCCGGCGGCAGGATCCCTGAATTTGATCTTTTGCCGCAACGTTTTTATCTATTTTTCCCGGGAAACGCGGCAAAAAATCCTTGGGTTTTTTCACCGGAGTCTTCTGCCCGGCGGCCTCTTGTTTCTGGGCCATTCCGAATCAATCGGTACATCTGAGGGCCGTGATGAGGATTGGCTTATGCTCAGGCACACGATCTATAAACGAATACCCTGACTAGGCGGTGTAAAATCTAATTAAAAAGAAAAGGGTTGTTCATGAAGTATATGCCGGCGGCTACAGTGCAACCGGAGAGTCAAAAGTTGTCTTCACTGCTGTTTTGGGCTCCTGTATTGCTGTTTGTATTAGAGATCGGCAAACAGGCATCGCCGGCATGAACCATTTCATGCTACCCGGCAAACCCCGCGGCAAAAGCACGGCCACTGCTGGTATCCTGGATGCCCGCTATGGGGATCACTCCATGGAGCTGTTGTGCAATACGATGCAAAGCATTGGGGCAAACCTGGGCATGCTGGAGGCCAAGGTCTTTGGCGGTGGACAGGTCTATGAGATGATGGCCAGCAATGTTGCCAAAATGAATATAAGTTTTATTAAGGCTTATCTTCGGGAAAAAAACATACCCATTCTGGCAGGCAATATGGGAGGCCGTTTTGGAAGAAAAATTTATTTCTTTCCGGAAACTTTTGCCGTCTATGTTAAAAAAATCAGCATCACCATCTAGGAGGCAGCAAAAGTGGCTGGAACTATAAAAGTATTAGTCGTTGATGATTCGGCACTGGTAAGGCAATTTCTCAGCAAGATCCTCTCGCAGGACAGGGATCTGGAGATTATTGGCACGGCTGCCGATCCCCTCATCGCCGTAAAAAAAATCCGGGAACTGAAGCCCGATGTGCTCACTCTCGATCTGGAAATGCCGAGAATGGATGGTCTTACATTTTTAAGGAAACTGATGGTAGTCTACCCTCTACCGGTGGTCGTCATCAGTTCACTGGCCCACCAGGGAAGTGCTGCCGCCCTCAGGGCCCTAGAGCTTGGCGCCATTGATTTTGTCACCAAACCTTCATTGGGTATTCGTGATGGCTTGCAGGAAATGCACCGGGAGATCATCTCCAAGGTAAAGGGTGCAGCTGGCATTGATTTGGGGCTACTGCGTCGCCAGATCAGGATGGAACGGCAAGCATATGGCGGCAACCGCCAACAGGTTTTGCCAAAAAAGCATAAAAAGAACCTTCCCTTGCTGAGCCACAGCCAGAAAATTATTGTCATCGGGGGATCCACAGGGGGTACCGTGGCAGTTAAGCGCATCCTGACAGAACTGCCGGCAAATATGCCGGGAATCATCGTTGTGCTACATATGCCCGCCGGCTTTACAGCCTCCTATGCCCAAAGCCTGAACTCCTCCTGTGTGCTGGAGGTTAAGGAGGCTGCCAGCGGTGAACCATTACTGGCCGGCCATGTTTATATCGCCCCCGGTGGCAAGCACCTGCTGCTGGAAAAAGGCCCCGGGGGGTTTCTTCTCCGCCTGGACAGCGGGCCGCCTATCAATCGCCATAGGCCCTCCGTGGACAAAACCTGTTTTTCTGTCGCCCACCACGCCTCACCCCATAGCTTGGGCATACTCCTGACAGGCATGGGCGAGGATGGGGCCATGGGCCTCAAAGCGATGTATGACAAGGGCTCCCCAACCATTGCCCAGGATAGGCAAAGTTCCATTGTTTTTGGTATGCCTAAACAGGCTATTGCACTGGGGGCCGCGGGTATGGTCCTGCCTCTGGAAAATATCGCCACAGAAATTATAAATTTTGCAAAGGGATCGGAACCTTCGTCTTGAGATAAACTACCATGGGACCAATAACCGGCACCCGGGCCGTATCGCCCGCTCATATTCTTCATAAAGTTCCTCTACTCTGCTACTTTTTCCATCTTAGGCCCTCACTTTGCAGGGTTCTCATGCCAGATACCCCATAAACAAGGTAGCAATCCAAAAATAGATCAGCAGGCCGGTTGTATCCTTAATCGTCGTTACAATGGGGCCGGAGGAAATAGCCGGATCGAGACCATAGTGGTTAAAGATAATCGGCACAAGGGTCCCAATCAGGGCGGCGACGATAATGGTAGCGCTCATGGCCAGGCCAACAACGAGACCCAGAAGTGGAACACCCTGCCACAGGGAAGCAAGAATGGCTATTGCTGCACCGTTGACTGCCCCGATCACCACACCAATTTTAATTTCGCGTAAAAAATAGTTCCAGGTGTCCCCTGCCCTTATTTCCCCAGTAGCAAGACCCCGCACAAAAAGGGTGGAGGTCTGCGTGGCCACATTACCTCCCATATCCATAATGACCGGTATGAAAAGGGCCAGGACAACAATGCTTTTTAGGGTATCCTCAAAGATCCCTATCACGCTCCCCGAAAGCAAGCCGCCCAGAAGACAGATCAGTAGCCATGGTGTGCGCCTGCCGGCCAGGCTAAAGGTTGAAGCCCCAAAATAATAATCCCCGGTGACATCACCAGTTCCGGCCAGGTGGTAGATGTCCTCCGTGGCCTCTTCCTCAATAACATCTATGATATCATCAACGGTGATGATGCCCAATAGCCGTTCTCCCTCATCAACGACAGGCACCGCCAGGAGATCGTATCTGGAGACAACACGGGCTACCTCCTCCTGGTCCATTTCAGCCGGCACGCTAATCACGTTTTTCAACATAATATCTCGCAGCAGTGTTCCATCCCCCGCGGCTATTAAATCCCGCAGGGAAAGGACCCCATTTAACTTTGCATGGACATCGACAACATAGGCATAATAAATTATTTCTGCCTCAGGGGCTATTTCCCGCAGACGTGTTATCGCCTCCTCCACAGGAATATCTTCGGGTAGGGCAATAAAATCCGTGGTCATGATCCCCCCCGCAGTATCTTCAGGATATCTGAGCAAGCCCCTGATTTCTTCAGCGTCCTCTTCAATATGTGCCAGAAGTTCTTTTGCTTCCTCGGGCGGCAGCTCGCCAACCAGGTCAGCGGCATCATCCACATCCATTTCCCTGAGGATTGCCGAGGCCTTATGCTTCGTCAGCAACCGAATCAGGGATACCTGATCGAAATCCTCCATTTCCTGAATAATCAGGGCCGCCTCTTCATCGGAGAGAAGATCAAAAAGCTCTTTTTTTTGTTCATCCTTCAGTTCATCGACCAGTTCCGCCAAATCGCTGGGATGGGTACCATCTTTTATTTGCAGGACTATTTTTTGCAATACTTGCCGAATAGACAAACCCTCACCCCCCGGAGCCCTCCAGCAGATGCCCCGTCTTTGCTTAACTTTAAATAGATAACATCGTAAAACCCTAGTTTTACCGCATTTAATTCAATATTTGATACACTGCAACTATCCTGGGAACATTTCGCAAAGGGAGTTTGCACAGAAAAACATGCCTACATTATATCATCTTTCCTTTACAAAAAAAAAGTGTGGGAAAAACAAAAAAATACCCCACCATACCGTGGGCCCGCCGTTTTGAACTGCTCTCCCCAGGTGGGTACCCTCTTACATGCTCTATAGGTCCCCTCTGGCGGGGCGTCTATGCGGCACATAAAGTTGGGAACCCTTTTGATCAGTGTTAGCTCAAAACTTTTAAGGCTGCACGTATACAGCAGGGTAGCTCTTAATCTTCGCAAAATTATGATAGCATATTTTTTACTTCATGGCAATAGCAAATATTCATTTTATCTGCCGGCATAGCTCTCCATTTTTAGCCTTTCTTTTTATCTTCCCGCAAAACAGGGGAAATATGCAGCTCGGCCAGCTGGCCGGCAAAGACCGGTGCGGGAGCGCCGGTAAGCAGGCAATTTCCAGCAGCTGTCTTGGGAAAGGCGATAACGTCCCTAATGCTTTTTCGGCCGGCCATGAGCATAATCAGACGATCGAGGCCAAAGGCCAGACCGCCATGGGGAGGCGCTCCGTATTGGAAGGCACCCAATAAAAACCCGAACTTTTCCTCAATATCTGCTGGGGTTAACCCCAGCAGGGCAAAAATTTCTTCCTGGATATCCTTGCGGTGGATACGTATGCTTCCGCCGGCTACCTCCACGCCATTGTATACCAAATCATAGGCCTGGGAACGGACATTTAAGGGATCGCTGGCCAAGAGGGGACGGTCTTCCTCTAGGGGGGCTGTAAAGGGGTGGTGTACGGAGGTAAGCCTTTTCCCTTCCTTATCATAGGCCAACAGTGGGAAATCGATGACCCAGAGAAATTTCTTTTCCCCGGGGGAAACAAGCCCCTCGCGCTGCCCCAGGTGAACCCGGAGCTGCCCCAAAATATCCAGGGCCTTTTCCTTGTCACCGGCAATGAAGAGCAGCAAATCCCCTTCCCGGGCATCGGCTATTTCCCTGATTTGGTCCAGTAATACCGGATCAAAAAATTTGGCTAGGGGCGTTTTAAAGCCATCCCCGGTGACGATCATCCAGCCCAGACCCTGGGCACCCCAGGATTTGACTAGGGCAGTAAGATCATCTATTTCCTTACGGCTATAATGCCCGCATTTTTTGGCATTTAGTCCCCTGACAACACCTCCGGAGGTGACAGCGTTTTGAAAAACCCTAAACTGGCACTTGGCGGCTATTTCTGAAACATCAAAGAGTTCCATGGCAAAACGTGTATCAGGCCGGTCGGAACCGAACCTGTCCATGGCCTCCTGATAGGAAAGGACCTTAAAGGGAGGGTTAATCTCCTCACCGCAGACTTGCAAGAAGAGATGGCGCACGAGCCCTTCCATAATGGCCATAATCTTTTCCCGCGTGGAAAAGGAAAGCTCTAAATCGATCTGCGTAAATTCCGGCTGCCGATCAGCCCTTAGGTCTTCATCACGAAAACAACGGGCAATCTGAAAGTATTTTTCCACCCCGGAAACCATCAGAAGCTGTTTGAAGAGTTGGGGTGATTGGGGAAGGGCAAAAAAACTGCCAGGAGAAATACGGCTGGGAACCAGATAATCCCGCGCCCCTTCCGGAGTGCTACGCGTCAGCATCGGTGTTTCTATTTCCCAAAATCCTTCTTTATCAAGGTACTTTCTGGTTTCAAGAAGTATTTTATGGCGAAAATGCATCAGTTCCAGCATTTCCGGGCGGCGCAGATCCAGGTAACGATAACGCAAACGTAAATTTTCATCGGTATCGATGCCATCCTCAATATAAAAGGGTGGGGTAAGCGAGGGGTTGAATATTTCCAGGGCATCGGCAGAAATTTCGATTTCCCCCGTTTTCAGTTTCGGATTGACAGCTTCCCTTGATCTGGGAATGACACTACCCTCCACGGCAATAACATACTCCGGACGTATTTTTTCCACCTGATCAAAAAAGGACTTGCTCTTTTCCTGATCAAAGACAACCTGAACAATACCGGTGCGATCGCGCACATCGAGGAAAATAAGCCCCCCGTGATCCCTGCGCCCCTGAACCCAACCGGCAATGGTTACCCTTTCGCCGGTGTTATCTTTCGTTAGTAGCCCACAACCTCTATTTTTCTGCAAACCCATGAGTATCTCCCCAGCCTTCCAAACCTTATTTCCATTTTCCTACTCCAATGATTTTAGCCAATGCCAGCCACCTTGTCAACTTTACCGATCCCCAAAATTCCAAAAAAATCGCGGGCACAATAATGTTTAATTCCCACGTAAAAAGGAATTGTGGTATAATGTTTTAAATTACATTAAAGAGGGGGACCGATGTGAAAAAATTTTGGGTTTATGTGGTTCTTTGTTGTACTCTTCTGGGCCTAGTCGCCTTTGCCGGCTGTGCCGGGCCAAAAGAAGCGGGTCAGGTGGTTATGGGTACCAATGCGGACTTTCCTCCCTTTGAATTCCGCAATGAACAAAATGAGGTCGATGGTTTTGATGTGGATATTGCCAAGGCTGTCGCCGAAAAACTTGGCAAGGAGCTAATCATTGAAGACATGGAATTTGGCGGACTCACCCAGGCTCTTAATTCCAAAAGAATAGATATGGCTGTAGCCGGCATAACTATTACGGAAGAACGCCTGCAGGAAGTCAATTTTTCCGAACCCTATTATAATGCTGGACAAACTGTCGTCGTACCGGAAGATGAAACGGAAATTCAAGGCGTTGATGATCTTGAGGGCAAAATCATCGCCGTCCAGCTGGGAACAACCGGCGATATGGAAGCCCACGATCGCTTTCCAAAAGAAAACATCCGGCAATACAACAAAATCAATGAGGGTTTCCTCGATTTGGCCAACGGGCGCGTCGACGCCATCATCATTGATATTCCTGTTGCCCAGCGTTACATTGAGATCAAAGGCGGCTGCAAGACTGTCGGCGGAAACTTCACAGAGGAACTTTTTGGCATTGCCGTCAGCAAGGAAAACACAGAGCTTCTGGAACAGATCAACAAGGTATTGCTAGAGCTGAAAGAAAGCGGCGAATTTGACGAACTCATTAGCAAGTGGTTCTAAAAAACGCAGCGGCGTTTTCATTTTATTGCCGTGCCCGGATGGTACCCATGGGAGGCAGGCAGCCCTGACAGGCAAGGCGCCCTCTGGCGCTTTGCCTGTTTTGCGGCCTAAATGGCGCCCGGGCGGGCCCCCTAAAACTGTGAATGCACCCTAGATGAGTACTTCAGGGGACAAGCTTCAGTCTGCGATCTTCCTTCCAGCAAAAACCCGGAGGTGCCTTGCAAGATGACTTTGGACTACTCAGTAATAGTTAAAAACTGGCCTTTCCTGATGCTGGGCCTGCAGGAGACACTTAGAATTTCTTCCCTGGCGGTAACGATGGGGTTTTGCATTGGATCGCTGGTTGCCCTGGCCCGGCTTTCCCGTTTTAACCTGCTCAAGATCATTTCCAGTGCCTACATCGAATTTATTCGCGGCACGCCCCTTTTGGTCCAGCTTTTTATCCTTTATTACGGTCTGCCACAGTTGGGCATCGATCTGGATCGCCGGGCTGCTGCAGCAATTGGACTTTCCATCAACAGTGGCGCTTATGTCGCCGAAATCGTCCGCGCGGGCATTCAGTCTATCGATCGCGGGCAGATGGAAGCCGCCCGTTCACTGGGTATGAGCGGGACGATGGCCATGATCCATGTGATCATGCCCCAGGCCCTGCGACGGGTCATTCCCCCGCTGGTCAATGAGCTTATTATGTTAATTAAAGACTCCTCCCTGCTTTCCGTCATCGCCCTGACAGAATTAATGCGCGCCGGAGAGCATATCCGCACGAGGACATATCAGGATTTTGAGATCTTCACAACCATTGCCCTAATTTATTTCGTCATCACCTATGCCCTTTCCAAAATTTTGGGCTACCTGGAAAGGAGGTTGCAAGTCAGTGATTAAAGTTCGCAATCTACACAAGAGTTTCGGTAAATTGGAAGTCCTTTGCGGTATTGATACCGAAATCAGCAAGGGAGAGGTCGTGGTCATCATCGGCGCCAGCGGCTCGGGCAAGAGCACTTTTCTACGCTGCCTCAACCTGCTGGAAATACCGCAAAAAGGGCAAATTATCATGGATGGGGTAAACATTTGTGAACCCGGGGTCAATCTGAACCACATCAGGCAAAATGTGGGCATGGTCTTTCAGCATTTTAATCTTTTTCCCCACAAGACAGCTTTGCAAAATATTAGCCTGGCACCCCTCAAGGTGAAAAATATCCCGCCGCAGGAAGCCCGCAACCTGGCGCTTAGTCAACTGGAAAAAGTAGGGCTTCTGGAAAAGGCAAACGCTTATCCACGCCATCTTTCCGGGGGGCAGCAGCAAAGGGTGGCTATCGCCCGGGCGCTGGCTATGCAACCGAAAGTGATGCTATTCGATGAACCCACCTCGGCTCTGGATCCGGAAATGATCAAGGAGGTTTTGAATGTGATGAAACAGATGGCCAGGGATGGTATGACCATGGTAGTCGTTTCCCACGAAATGGGCTTTGCCAGAGAGGCCGCTGATCGGGTAATTTATTTGGAAGGTGGTATTATTGCGGAGGAGGGGCCACCTGAGCAAGTTTTTTTTCATCCCCAGGCTGCCCGCACCAAGGAATTTTTGAGCCAGATCCTCTAGGTGGGGCTTTCCGTTTTACTTTGCCACGGTGTCCCTGCTATCCAATAAGATAGTGACCGGACCATCATTTTCCACACGCACTTTCATCGTTGCCTGGAATCTTCCTGTTTCCACCTTGATGCCCTTCTGCCGCAGCATGGTGCATAATTGTTCATATAACTGCTTTGCTTTTTCGGGACCCGCCGCGGCGAAAAAGTTTGGACGGCGTCCTTTGCGGGTATCTCCGTAAAGAGTAAATTGAGAAATACAAAGAATTTCTTTTCCTGTTTCCAGCAAGGAAAGGTTCATTTTCCCTTTTTCATCTCCGAAAATGCGCAGGTGGGCTATTTTTTCAGAGATATAGCGACAATCCTCCTGCCCATCCTCCTTGCCAACCCCAACAAAAACAACGAGACCGGCGGAAATTTCCCCAACGACCTTTCCATCCACTTCAACTTTTGATCTACCTGCCCTTTGCACAACAGCACGCAAGAGACCGACCGCCTTTATCTTCATAGTATTGGTTATTACCCTGCTCCGGGGGTATTTGAACAATCAGCTAGCTGAACCCGCTCCCGAACGCCTCCCTACAGAATAAACATCCTTGATCCGCCTTATTTTATCCATAATATGCTCCAGTTGTTCCAGATCCTTGATCACAAAAGTAAGATTGACGATAACAAGTTTGTCCTTGGTTGTCCGGCCATTGACGGCTGTGATATTCACCTTGCTTTCGCTGAGGGCATACATGACATCGGCAAGGAGATTGGGGCGCTCCATGGCAACAACTTCTATTTCCACAGGAAAAGAAAAATCCCCCTCCGCTTCCCAGCGGACCTCGAGGAATCTTTCCTTGGGACCCTTGAGGGAGGCCACATTGGGGCAATCGGCCCTGTGGATGGAAACCCCCCTGCCACGGGTGACAAAACCTATTATTTCATCACCGGGGAGGGGATTACAGCATTTGGAAAAGCGCACCAACAGGTTATCAACCCCTTGTACCTTGACCCCCTGGGAGGCACGGGCAGCCCCTTTCCAGGGTTTTACCTCTATGGTGGGTAGTTCCCTTTCCTCCCCAAATATTCTTCCGTATTCATCCCGCAGCCTGGTTATAATCTGTTTTGATGAAACTCCGCCATAGCCCACGGCAGCATAGACGTCATCAGCAGAAAGAAGATTATATTTTTTTCCCACATCCTCCAGCAGCTGATCCCTAAGAAAGAGGTGGGGCTCCAGCTGCAGCCGGCGAATATCCCTCTCCAAGGTTTCCTTCCCCTTGGAGATGTTTTCCTCCCGCCGTTCACGCTTGAACCAGGCCCTGATTTTGCTTTTCGCCTGGGAACTTTTGACGATGTTCAACCAATCACGGCTGGGTGTTCCCTGCTTGCTAGTGATGATCTCCAGGATATCCCCTGTTTTTAACTGGTAATCCAGGGGTACGATCCGCCCGTTAACTTTGGCCCCCGTGCATTGCCTACCGATATCGGTATGGATCCTGTAGGCAAAGTCCAGCGGTACGGATCCCTTGGGAAGGTCGATCACATCTCCCTTGGGAGTAAAAACAAAGACTTCATCCGAAAAAAGATCGATCTTTAAGAGCTCCATAAATTCATGGGCGTCCTTGAGATCCTGCTGCCACTCCAAAAGCTGCCGCAGCCAGGAAAGTTTCTCTTCAAATTCTTTGTCATCTTTGACTTTTTCCTTGTATTTCCAGTGGGCCGCAATGCCATATTCTGCTGTACGATGCATTTCCCTTGTCCTTATCTGCACCTCGAGCAGTTCATTTTTGGCACAAACGACAGTTGTATGCAGTGATTGGTACATATTTGGTTTGGGCATGGCGATATAATCATTGAACTGCCCGGGAATGGGCCGCCAAAGGGTATGAACAACCCCCAGGGAAGCGTAACAGTCTCTGACGTTTTTCATGATGATACGTACCGCGGTAAGATCATAGATTTCCGTAAAGTCCTTCCCCTGTTCCTTCATTTTATGGTAAATACTATAAATATGTTTGGGGCGGCCACTGATATCTGCTTTTAACCCTGTCTCGTTTAATTTTTTTTGTAGGATCGTTATGACTTGGGCAATAAAATCTTCCCGTTCCCTTCTTTTTTTGGCCAACTTATCAACCAGGTTATAATATGCATCGGGATTTAGATACCGGAAGGCTAGATCCTCCAGCTCCCATTTGATTTTACTTATACCGAGGCGATGGGCCAGCGGGGCATAAATTTCCAGCGTTTCCCGGGCAATTTCCTTTTGTTTGGAACTGCTCAGATAGCGGAGCGTGCGCATGTTGTGCGTCCTATCGGCCAATTTGACGAGAAGAACCCTGATATCCCGGGCCATGGCCACAAACATTTTTCTCCATGTTTCCGCCTGGTGCTCCTCCTTGGAGCGAAACTCCATGCGGCTTAGTTTGGTTACCCCATCGACGAGTACAGCTACTTCCTCACCAAATTCTTCCTCGATTTCCTCGAATGAAATAGTGGTATCCTCTAGCACATCATGGAGAAGGCCGGTTAAAATGGTGACGAGATCGAGCTCCAGCTCGGAAAGAATACAGGCAACACCGAGGGGATGGGTAATAAATGAATCTCCGGAAACCCTTTTTTGCCCCTCGTGTGCCTTGAGGGCAAACTGGTAGGCCTTACGGATGGATACCCAATCCTCTTTTTTCTTGTTGTAGCTTGTAAAACGCCTTTTCAGCTGCTGGAGGCTCATTTTCTTTCTTCCTTTAACCCCTTTGTTGGGGAAGATTTAAAAAAGAAGGTATCTTCGATGCGGGGGATTCTAGAAAAAAATGCTGCCAGGCCAAAGCCTTTTCCCATTTTTCCCTTTCCCGCCGGTATGTAGCAGTTAGAGAAAGATCCCCTAAAAAGGAGCAATAATCTTTTACTAACCTTTCAGGGAAAGAAATTGTTTCCCTATCCAGTTGTAGGCATGCAGCCTCTTGAAATATTTCCAGGCTCCTTTGGAAAAGCGGCCTCGTTACCTTGAGAGAAAGCCGTTCTTTTAATTTATGGAAGGCACCCTGCCATGAAATGCTTTTCCCACAGGCCAGCTCTTGTAGTGAAAGGTGAACCTGTTCGAGGGAGCCAAAAGAAGGAATGGTTGCCTGTAAAAGATTTAAATTTTCCTGGTAGTCTCTCGGCCCGTAAAGGAGATAAAGAAAAAGATCTTCCTGCCTGTTTTTAAGAAGGAAACTGCACAAGGCTGCCAGTCTATCTCCGTTAAGGGGCAGATCATAGAGTACAAGATTTGTGAAAGGTTTTTCATCCCCGCTGTATTTATCATAGCGCCCCTGATGCGAAAATGCTATCCCTTTACTACCTAAAAAAGTTTTTTGCAAGGATTTGAGGCGTCCGACCGTGTTAACAAAAACCAGCGTTTCCTCCCCATCACTGAGAAGTTGTTCCAAGAAACGTCTTTTCTCGTTTGCTCCTCTTTGATCGATGATGGTAAAGTCCCTTCCCCTGTATTCATCGTTATAAAAAAAGTCATATACTTCAAGTTGTAAATTATTATTTCCCCTCCAGCGATCAAAGGAAAGGGAAAAGAAAGGGTTTATGTTCCTAAACAACTTGCAAAGAGGCAAATTATCCCTGCCGTTAAAGCTGATACCCCGAAAAAGACGATCTTTTGCTTTCATGCTGAGCTGTAGATGTTGCCCGGCCTGCCCGACTCCTTTAAATCCGGCCAGTGACCAATTTTCTCCGGCAAAAACCGGCCTGGGATTTCCGTAGCCAAATGGTTCCAAGGCCTCCAGGGATTCCATGAGATGAGGGCTAATCGTTTCTGGATCGAGAATCAGTTCAAAATGAGTCTTCTGCACAGGCCCCTCCCGCGGGAAAAAATCGTTTGCCAGTTTGTTTAATTCCTCGTCAAGGAGGGTTAAATGCTCCTTTTTCAGTTTCAATCCACAGGCTTGTTTGTGCCCTCCATATTCTAACAACAGGGAATCACATTTCCTTAAGGCTCCGTTAATATCGAAACCTCCACAGCTTCTCCCCGAACCAGTGGCAATCCCTTTTTCTAGCGTGAGCAGGATAGCGGGAAGGTTGTACCTTTCCACCATGCGGCCGGCAACAATGCCTAAAACTCCGGGATTCCATTCCTCATGGGCCAGCAGCAAAAACTTTTTTTTATCCAATGCTTTTTTATCAATAAAACTACACGCCTCGGCAAATACACTTTTTTCTATTTCCTGGCGCCGGAAATTGACATTATGTAGCTCCTTGGCCAGCTTTTGTGCTGCCCCCGGTTCCTTTTCCAAGAGCAGATTGAGAGCAGGCAATGCCTCCCCCAACCGGCCGGGGGCGTTGAGGCGGGGGGCGATCATAAAAGCGATTTGCCTGGCGGTGATTTCAGTATCGCCTAGCCCGGCTATCTGGCAAAGTGAACCTAGCCCTGGACGGAGACCCTGGTTCATTTTTTGCAGGCCCTGGTAGGCCAGGATGCGGTTTTCACCGAGGAGTGGCACAATATCGGCAATGGTGCCAATGGCCGCCAGATCCAAATATTCTTCCCTTTTATTTTCCCAATCCCGGGTGGTTTGCCTGAGTAGTGCCTCACCCAACTTATAGGCTATTCCCGCGCCGCAAAGCGCCTTAAAGGGGTATGGGCAATCAGCCCTTAGGGGATTGATAACAGCATCCGCCTCCGGCAATAGCACTGGTGGTTGATGGTGATCGGTTACAATTATACCCATTCCCATTTGCCTGGCAAAGAATACTTCCTCAACTGAGGTGATGCCACAATCGACAGTAATAATCAGTGAAACTCCCTGGTCTTTTAGTTTTTCCAGGGCCGCCCGGTTAAGACCATATCCTTCGGCATAACGGCTAGGAAGAAAATATATAATATCTCCACCCAAATCCTGAAGTAGGGAAACCAGCAGTGCTGTTGCGGTGATCCCATCCGCATCATAATCCCCATAAACAGCTATTTTTTTGCCGCCTTCAAGCGCCCGACAAATAATCGTGATGGCCTGATCCATATCCTTCATGCAAAAAGGGGAATAAAGCCGCGCCAAGGAGGGATCTAGGAAAAGTTCCCCTTCCTCCGCGCTGGTAATTCCCCTGTTGATCAATATCTGGGCTATTGGTTCGGGTATACTAAGCTTACTGGCCAGGAAAGCCCTTTTTTCGGCATCCTGGGGATATAAACACCATTCTTTTCGAATAACTGATCCTGCCTGCCCGGCTCTCCTCAATGCTGATCTGTCCGTTTCTTGTTTCCTAAATTTTATTTTATTCAATACCTTCGACTTGTTGTGTGATCATCGGGGAACAGTCCGTATCGGCCAACGCTTGCCCGGACTGTTCAGCCTGTACCTGAAAATAGTCCCGCTCTTCTTCATTATTACCTGCGCAAGGCAGTAATTCGTCACATAAGAAGATATTTCCTTCTTTTGCAGCAATGAATATTGGCTCCGCCATGGAAGGGGGGCTTATTTTTCTTCCAACCTCCAACCCATCACGGTCCGGGATCAGGCCGGCGTTTTTTCCCTTTTCATTCCCCTACTGCGCCAGAAAGCCCAGAGGGGCCCGGCAATAAAGATAGATGAATACGTCCCGCTGATGACACCGATCAAGAGGGCAAGGGAAAAGGCCTTTAGATCCATACCGCCAACAAAATAATTAAAGGCAACAAAGAGGGAAATTAAAACGAGAAGGGTCGTCACGGAAGTTCCGATCGTCCTGGTCAGCGTTTCATTGATACTTTCGTTAACTACCTCTTCGATAGGTTTTTGCCGCCTGATTTTCATATTTTCCCGGATGCGATCAAAAATGATGATCGTATCGTTGATCGAATAGCCGATAATTGTCAACACCGCGGCTATAAAAGGGCTGTTGATTTCCACCCTGAAAATGGAAAAAATGGCGATGATGACAAAGGCATCGTGCAGTAGGGCCAGGATTGCTGCCAGGGAAAATTTGAATTCAAAACGCAGCGTAATATAAATGATCATCCCGATGGCGGCAATAAACAATGCCAGAAAGGCTTCTCTCGTTAACTCTCCACCGATCACCGCTCCGACATTGTCCACCCGCAAAATATCCTCCGTGGTCATCTCCGGCCATTTTTCCATAAAGGAAGTAATAATTTCCTGCCGGATGGGCTCTTCCAAGTGGGGGGCCTTAATAATTACTTCGTTTCCACTGATCTGATCGCCCCCAGCTCTTTGCAGGGGTACACCGGAGAGATCATAGGGTGCCAGCACATTCCTTACCTCATTCATCTGGTAGCCCTCCCCCAGCCTAAGATGCAAGATGGTGCCCCCGGTAAAATCAATACCCCGGTTGAGGCCATTGGAAAAAAGGGCAATAATCCCAGCAAGGATAATCACAAATGAAATAATAATTGCATAGCGGAAATACTTGATAAAAGGAATATTAAACCTTGTCACTGAGGGTTACCTCCTTTAATCCCAGGTAACGGGGCGTTTTGATCATTTGTGAGCGGGCCGCCAGCCGTAGAAGGAAACGCGTCAAAAAGAAAGCGGTAAAAAGGCTTGCCAGGATACCGACCAGTAGAACGATGGCAAAACCGCGGATAGACCCGCTGGCAACGATGAACAACACCACACCGGCAATAATTGTCGTTACATTTGAATCAATGATCGCCCTAAAGGCTTTTTCAAAACCGGCGTTGATGGCCGTCAGCGTTGTCCTACCCCTGCGCAGTTCCTCTTTGATTCGCTCAAAAACAATGATATTGGCATCCACAGCCATACCGATGGAAAGGATTAGTCCGGCAATTCCTGGCAAGGTCATCGTCGCTCCAAACCAGAACAGAATGGCAAAAACAAGCGCCAGATAAACCGTCAGGCTGATAACGGAAATAAGCCCGGCAAAAGCATAGGAAAAAAGCATATAAAGGACTACCAGGGATAACCCTACAACCCCGGCAGAAAAACTCAGTTTAAAAGCATTTTCCCCAAGCAGGGGACCGACTGAGCGGGTTTCCAGTTCATTCAGTTCCACCGGTAGGGCCCCGGAGCGCAGCAGGAGGGCAATATTGCTCGCTTCCTCAGCGGTAGGAATACCGGTGATCATGGCATGCCCATTTTCGATCACGTTCTGGACGGTAGGGGCGGAAACCAGGTCCTCATCCAGAAAAATTGCGATGGGCTGGTGTAAATGTTTCTCCGTTGCCTCGGCAAATTTTTGTGTGCCCTCCTCGCCAAATTCCAAGGCAACGATGGGTTCACCGTACTGCCCACGGGAAAAATATGCCTTTTTTAGATCCGCCCCGGTGAGCAGTAGCTCGCCCTCCGGGCTCACAAAGGTCAGTTGGGCTGTCCGGCCAATGATCTCCATCGCCTGGGCCTGATCTTCGATCCCGGGAAGCTCAATACGGATACGCCTCTCCCCTTCGCGCTGGATCACGGGTTCCACAAGCCCCAATTCATCCACCCTGCTGCTGATAATGGTCATCGCCCTTTGCAGGGCATCAGAATTTTCTTCCGCATCGCCTAGGGATTTTGCTTCGAGGAGGACATAAACCCCACCCTCAAGATCCAAGCCTTTTTGCATATATCCCTCCCAGTTAAGGAGAACAAACCCGGAAACGGCAATCAAAATAAGTGAAATTAAAACAAAAAGCAGCGGACCTCCTCGTAAACCCTTTTTCTTTGTATGCAAACAAATCCTCCTCCTCACTTTCCAACCTTACATCAATTGCACATCATTAATAACAAGCGCAAATCGTGACGAAAGAAAAGCCGCGGCACGTCGGCATAAAACCATGCGGGATAAAAATATCTCGAAGTACTCCATTACCTGACTAATGCCTGTATCAATTTTTAACTTTAGCGTGATCATCCTTTCTGAGGGCTCTGTATACAAATTTGTATCATCAATGACATCGGCAGTCCTCCTGTAACTAGTATAATCCATCTGTTTGCCGGGTTCCAGTTCAAGAGAGGCATTCACCACTGCATAATTGACCCGATCATGAATATCAAAATTGCAAAAGTTACGATTCCGAACCCTGGTCCGATGGACATCGGCCTTATCCGCCAGAATAATAGCCGATGAAATATTGCTGACCGGATTGCCGTTAATTTCATCGTGATTACCAATCGCCGCAGCAATTTCGGCAATTTCAGCCCCATCCATACCCATATCCTTTAAAAGCATGATGGCAATCATCGCCCCCGAATAAAAATGGTGGCTTCGATCGACCATGTTCCCGATATCATGCAGAAGGCCAGCAATAGCTGCCAGTTCCGCCTCCCTTTCCGGGTAGCCCATTTCAGATAAAATGCGATAGGCAGTATGGGCTACAAAATCCGCATGGCGAAAACCATGTTCTGTGAAACCTATCGCCCTCAGGTTTTCATTGGCCCGGCGTATAAAGGCCGTGACCATGGGATTATTTTGAACATCATCGAGGGTGAGAAGTTTTTTTTCCATTTTTCTACTCCGGCACCTCATCAATTGGTCCAGCTGCATAGCACCCGTTGCAGGGAAAAAACCAGGGCAGCAGAACACATTTTTTGCAGTAGTGTGCCAGGGTTGCATGGCGCAACCCTTTCCATTAATATTTCCCGCTATCTTTGTTTGCTTTTTTCCAACTCAAGCAATTTTTTTTTCCAGCCAATGCCTTCCCCAAAACCAACCAGATCACCCCTACTGCCAATAACCCGGTGACAGGGAAAGATAATTGGCGTCCGGTTGCGGCCAAGGGCCTGTCCCACTGCTCTTGCCGCCCGGGGCGATCCGACCATTTTAGCCAGTTCTCCATAGGTACAAGTCTGGCCAAAGGGGATTTTTCGGGACATCTCCAGAACCCTCCTGGTCCACGGGGTATAACCCTGCATAAAAAGGGGATAATTCCAAACTATCCCCTTCCCTTTTCCCTCAAAAAAGAGCTGCAGATCCCTTACCAGCCTGGGCCAAGGCATCTGCACCTGTTCCCGTCCTCCAACAGGAGCAGGAGGCAGCTCCCCACAGGATAGGGAAAGCCGACAAATACTCTCCACCCCATAATAAATTGTAACAACCCCTGCGGGAATTTCCAAGGTAAAATAATTCCAGTCGGTACACCTACCTATTGTTCTCACCGGCCTCCACAAGAAAATATACCGATGGGGAAAGTTTCCAGACTAGTCCCCGCGCAAGGAAAATGAACGGTAAAAACAGCTTCGGTTGCCCGTATGACAGGCAGCCCCCGTCTGATCAGCCTTGATTAGGAGTGTATCGGCATCACAGTCATAGAAAATTTCCTTAACCCGTTGTATATGCCCGGAAGTTTCACCTTTTTGCCAAAGCTTCCCCCTGCTGCGACTCCAAAACCAGGTCAGTCCTGTTTCCAAGGTTTTTTGAAATGATTCTTTGTTCATATAGGCCAGCATGAGGACCTGCCCATCCTCATAATCTTGAACGATAGCAGGAATAAGGCCCTGCTGGTTAAATTTAAGCATATCAGATAAATTTTCCTGCGGCATTAGCCCATCCGCACCTCCACGCCCTGCTGTTGCAGGTATTTTTTGAGTTCGCTAATTTCCAGATGTCTATAATGAAAAACAGAGGCCGCCAGAGCGGCATCCACCCTGCCCTCCATAAACACCCTGGCAAAATGCTCCATCGTGCCCGCTCCCCCGGAGGCAATCACAGGAATATTCACCCTTTCGGTTACTGCCTCGTAAAGGGGAATATCAAACCCCCCCCTCCCTCCATCCGCATTCATGCTGGTCAGCAATATTTCCCCGGCACCCAGCCTCTCGATATGGGGGATCCAATCCAGGGCTGGCAGCCCGGTGGCTTTTTTACCCCCCTGAATATAAACTTCCCAATCACACTTATCTTCAACCCAACAGGCATCGACCGCCACGACGATGCTTGAGCTGCCAAACAAACGGGCACCTTCCACAACCAGAGCGGGATCCCTCACAGCAGCAGTTGCCAGGGAGACCTTATCAGCGCCGGCCTCCAGAAAAGTACGCATATCTTCCGCCGTGCCAACTCCCCCGCCGACAGTTAAGGGAATGGAAACCTTTTCGGCAACCTTACCCAACATCCGGATCATAGTTTCCCTTCCCGCAGGCGTGGCCGCAACATCCAAAAGAACCAATTCATCGGCGCCGGCCCGATCGTAAAAAACAGCAAGTTCAACTGGATCCCCGGCATCCTTGAGATTGGCAAACTGTACCCCTTTTACTACCCTGCCCTCTTTTATATCCAGACAGGGAATAATCCTTTTTGGCACAGAGGCCCCCCCTAACCTTTTATAACCTCAATGGCTTCTTCCAGGCCAAACTTCCCGGTATAAAGGGCCTGTCCTACAATAACACCGCTAATCCCCAGATGCTCCAACTCCCTGAGACGCTTAAGATCATCCAGGGAAGAAACCCCTCCGGAGGCGATTAACGGTATGGAAAGAAACCCGGCCATTTCCTGGAGGGCAGTAAGGTTCGGGCCCTCCAGTGTCCCATCCCGGGCAATATCCGTATAGATAATTTCGGAAACACCAAACTCTTGCATTTGCAACGCCAGATCAACTGCCCTGCTGGTGGAAGACTCCATCCAGCCCTCGACGGCAACCATCCCCTCCCGGGCATCGATCCCCACGAGAATACGCTTGCCAAATGCTTCCACCAGTTCACGGATTAGCTCAGGTTTACGAATTGCTGCCGTGCCCAAAATAATTTTCGAAACACCAAGATCAAGGGTACTTTGCGCGATTTCCCTGTCGCGGATACCCCCGCCGAGCTGCACGGGAATGCTAAGTGCCGAAACGACATCGCTTATGGCCGCGGCATTTACCCGCTTCCCGGCAAAAGCACCATCCAAATCAACCATGTGTAAGCGCGCAGCCCCCAGTGATTGCCATTTCCTTGCCATCTCAGCAGGATTGTCGCTGTAAACTGTTTCTTTGGATCTTTCGCCTCTTAACAAGCGAACACACTTGCCCCCATGCAGATCAATTGCCGGAATAATATCCATTAAATACCTTCCTTCCAAGAAATAAGTAGCCCGTAAAAATGATTGTATTGCCTACCAAAGATGGATGTATTTTAACACGGGCCAATGCCACTGTCAACGAAGATGCTCCCCCCCCCAAGCAAATAGAAAACCTAATAAAAATCCATAAAAAAAAAGCCGCCCCCCTTTTTTAGGACACGGCTTCTACAATTAGGCTGCTGCGCAAATACTACCTGCAAGGCATTTTCGCATTATACCGCAGTATATACCCCTTGCCGTAGTATCATAAATTAAATGTACTGTGCAACACCTTGACAGCAGGTAAAAGATCTTCCTTTTTAATCAGAAGTGAGATGGTAATATTTGAATCTCCCGATTGCAAAATTTTAACATTTTGCTGGTTCAAAGCTTGCACGACCCTGGCCATAACCCCGGGGATGCTATGCATTCCCACACCGACAACAGAAACCTTGGCACACCCTTTTTCAAGCCTATAGCTAAGATCAAGCGAGCGCAAGATTTCTTCAACCCCGGCACAGTCTTCTTCCCTCACCGTAAAGGCCTTAACGTCGGGAAAAACACTGATCAGGTCAATGTTTATATTCGCCTCCCCAATCCGTTGAAAAACCTTTTGCTCCCTTTCAGAATCCGGATCAGCAAATTCGATCAAGAACTGGGCCAGATCCACGCTGTGGGCAATACCGGTCACAGCCCGGCGCCCCCGGGTGCTAAAACTGCCGTCTTTGAGGGCTGCCTCCCCGGTAATAACTGTCCCCGGAGTGCTGCCATCATGTCCTCTGACGATCACTGTAATATTATTGCGCATGGCCACTTCCACGGCCCGGGGGTGAATTACCTTGGCCCCCTCGTAAGCCAGTTGGCATACCTCGCCATAGGTGATCTGTTCAATAACTTTGGCTTCTTTCAATACGACGGGATCAGCTGTCATAATTCCGGAAACATCTGTATATATTTCCACCATTTCCGCCTTTAATGCTGCCCCCAAAATAACGGCAGAGGTATCGCTGCCTCCCCTGCCCAACGTATTAATTTCTCCCGTACTGTCTGCCCCCTGGAAACCAGTGATGACCGGCACCTCGCCCCTGTTTAGTGAATCAAAGACCTTTTCCGGCTGACAGTCCACAACCTCTGCCTCACTGAAGGAACCATCTGTCAGAAAGCCGGCCTGTGGCCCTGTCAGGGCGCGGGAGACAATCCCCTTGTTTGTCAAAGTTGCTGCCAGCACCGCGGCAGAAATTATTTCGCCGCAGGACATGATCAGATCCAGTTCCCGCGGGGTAACGCCGGGGTGCTCCTCTAGAACAAGCGATTTGAGGGTATCCGTGGAATAGGGATCCCCATTTCTCCCCATCGCTGAAACTACGACCGCTACCTGGTATCCATTTTCCCTTGTTTCGGCAACCCTGCGGACGATCATCGCCCTTTTTTCAGGAGTTGAAACTGAGGTGCCACCAAACTTTAAAACAACAATACCCAACTTCATCACTCCATAAAGCAAAGTCAGAAAACAACTTCTGTAATGGTATCATTATTTAGTGTAAGTTCATAATTCTATTCTATACGGCAAAGTACAATCTCTCACCGTGGCATTATTTGATCAACAGTTCAGCAATCTGAATAGAGTTCGTTGCCGCGCCCTTGCGGATATTATCGGCCACAACCCACATATTCAGTCCATGGGGCACAGAACGGTCAATCCTGATCCTGCCTACAAATACCTCATCCTTGCCTTCTGTCTGAACCGGCATTGGATAAAGAAGTTCCCCGGGGTTATCCATGACAATAATTCCCGGTGTGCCGGAAAGAACCCGGCGTGCCTCCTGGGGAGAAAGGGGAGAATTTAACTCCACATTAATGGCTTCGGAATGGCCGTTTAGCGAAGGTACCCGGACCGTCGTTACCGTAATAGGCAGATCGGGAATACCCATAATCTTGCGCGTTTCCACAATCATCTTCAGTTCTTCCTTAGTATAGTCATCCTCGTCAAAGACATCAATATGCGGGACCATGTTAAAAGCAATCTGGTGGTTTCTTTTGGCGCCTTTATAAGGTATCCTTTCTTTAACCACTTCCTTATTATTTAGCACGGCCTCGCTTTGAGCAAGTAGTTCGTCGACCGCCTCCTTCCCTGCCCCTGAAACGGATTGGTAAGTGGCAGCAACGACCCTCTTTATGCCGGCGGCCTTATGCAGGGGATCCAGGGCCACGACCATCTGAATCGTCGAACAGTTTGGATTGGCTATCAAGCCATTATGTCCTTTGATGGCCTCGGGGTTGACCTCGGGAACCACCAGTGGAACCTGTGGATCCATACGGAAGGCACTGCTATTATCTACTACCACCGCACCGCACTTGACAGCTTCATGGGCGAGCTGCTCGCTGATTGCTCCCCCGGCACTGAAAAAGGCGATATCGACCCCTTGAAAAGAGGCGGGTACAGCTTCTTCGACCAGGTGTGGAACTCCCCCGATATCGATCTTCTTGTCAACGGAACGTGATGAAGCCAAAAGTTTCCAACCCTTAGCGGGAAAGCGGCGTTCCTGGAGAACCTGGATAAAAGTCTGACCGACCATTCCTGTAACTCCTACAATAGCAACATTATAACCCGACATAACCATCCTCCTCGTAAAATATCTTATAT
Source organism: Bacillota bacterium (assembly GCA_012839215.1). Taxonomy (GTDB): domain Bacteria; phylum Bacillota; class Dethiobacteria; order DTU022; family UBA8154; genus DUNV01. The sequence goes on along the minus strand of DUNV01000106.1, from coordinate 14,548 downwards.
CTGAAACCATGGAAAAACTTTTCGCCCACGGGTCCGGTGTGGCCGGGACTACGGCTTCGTTCCGGGGCAACGGCGGAAAGCTTCTGCCGGCCCGGACCCCTGCCCTTGGCGGCCTTCCCTGCAAATACGACCATCTTGGTCGTTGCAAGCTGCAGGCATCCTTGCCTGCAGGGCAGCCCCCGGCCGGGGCCCTCTGCCGGTGCTTTCTGCCGCCGCTGCCAAGTCAGCTCAGCCTGCAGTGGCCAGCCACACCCCAATTTTAGCAACTATTTCGTTAAAAACACCAAATACAAACATCCTTGTGGAAGGATGCTGGACAAGGTCGACTGTTTTAGGGCCGCTCAAGGTCCCGTCAAGGCCTGAGTCCAATGCTTGCCATGCAGACAGGACGTCTGCAGCCGGCATGCTGCCATGGAAAGCAGCTCTGCCGGGAAGGCAAGCGAAGGGCGAAAGCTGAGACGAAAGACCTAAAGACACTAAAAACCGGAGTACTGGGCCAGCAACCTACCCAAGGCAACCTATGCCCCACGGAAAGATGCCGATAAAAGTTTCTAGATTGGTTTCTCTAGGCGAATAAGGTCCTCGTAGGTTTCCCTTCTAGCCACAACCCTGGCCTTCCCCTCGCCAACAAAAAGAACTGCCGGGCGGGGAGTGCGGTTATAATTACTAGCCATAGCATAACAATAGGCGCCGGTAGAAAATACAGCCAAAAGATCCCCTTTCTCCACCGGGGGCAAAAGGGTTTCTTGAATGAGGATATCGCCCGATTCACAGGCCTTGCCGGCAATAGTGACCATTTCAGATGGCTTCTCCCCCGCCCTATTAGCCAGGGCGGCGCCGTAAACAGCCTGGTAAAGAGCTGGCCGTATATTGTCCGCCATCCCACCGTCCACAGCCACATAACGCCGCACCCCGGGAATATCTTTAATTGTTCCAATGCAGTAAAGGGTGGTTCCCGCCTCCCCAACGATGGAACGGCCGGGCTCAAGCAATAGTTGTGGCAGAGGAAATTTTCTTTGCGCTGCAGCATTTTTCACCCTGGCAGCTACAAACTCGACAAAAGTTTCTATCGAAGGAGGCCTATCCTCCTTTGTATAACGAATGCCTAGCCCGCCGCCCATACTTAGCTGCGTGGCAATAAAACCGGTTTTCTCTTTGACCTCCACCATAAAATCAAACATAGCCTCCGCGGCAAGGGCAAAAGGCTCATTCTGAAATATCTGGGAACCAATATGGCAATGGAACCCGCACAGCTCCACCTTCTCCCTATTTAAAAGTGCCAGATTGATAGCCCTCCAGGTATCCTCATCCTGCAATCCAAAACCAAATTTTGAGTCCTCCTGCCCGGTTTGAATATAACTGTGGGTATGGACCTCGATGCCGGGTCTGATGCGTAGTAAAATCACCGGCCTTTCCCTTGTACGATCAGTCAGGAGGAGCAGCTCCTCTAACTCAGAAAGACTATCCACCACTATCCTGCCTACCCCAGCTTCTAGGGCCTGGGCAATTTCTTCCCGCGATTTGTTATTACCATGAAAACAGATTCGCCCGGGCGAAAACCCTGCCCTGCCAGCTGTAAAGAGTTCCCCGCCTGAGACAACATCCAGTCCCAGCCCCTCTTCATTGATTAGGGCAGCCATAGCCACAATCAAAAATGCTTTACCGGCATAAAAAATCTCACCAAAGGGATACGCTTTCTTGAGGGCATTTTGATAACGCCGGCAGTTCTCCCTGATTAACCTTTCATCCATAACATATAGGGGTGTCCCATATCTTCCTGCCAATTCAACGGTATCGCAGCCCCCGATCTCCAGGTGCCCATTATCATTAATACGCCCGGAACCTGCCATAAGCAATATCTTCACCTCCCCCCATGGAAAAATAAAAACGACTAACAGGCTCAACCATCAGTCGTTTAAACATGTCAAACCTCTCGAACCCTTGGTGAGATAGCGCTCCATCTGGTAAAAGGGTTTTACCAGATGACAGTCAGCCAGTTGTTCACTGGCAAACCAGCCTTTAGTCCCCCGGGAAGGGCTAAAAGCTTCGGCGGCGGCACCTTTCGACACGCTATCCTCCCGGCATTTAGGCGTGTTTACTCATTACCAACCGCTCCTCTACCTCACCCCGGTTAAAGAGATGAGGTATTATTCACTTTTCACTAGTATTTTAACACATATCCATCCTTTCCGCAACAGTGAAAACTCAGGCTGTGCATCACGGGGACGGTTCTTCTGTTGTGCATCACGGGGACGGTTCTTCTGTTGCACTCGCTGTGCATCACTGCATCACGGGGACGGTTCTTCTGTTGCATTCTTCGCTATTTTTTCTTCCAGGGCACTGCAACAGTGCATCACGGGGACGGTTCTTCTGTTGCATTCTTCGCTATTTTTTCTTCTAGGGCACTGCAACAGGAGAACCGTCCCCGTGATGCACTAGGGAATGACATGTTCCGGGATTTCCTCTTCCCGGATAATAGCGGTGATAACTGCCTTGAAACGTTTACCACTGGTAATACGCCTTTCAGCAAGGCGTAAAACAAAAAATACCAGCACCATAGTAAACAATCCGATGCCAATTCCAAATAGATCTGCGTTTATCGTTGGCAAAACCCTCAATGCCCAGTTTCGACTAACGACAAGTCCTAGGAGCAGGCCCATCAGTGGAACAAAATAGAGAAGAACGGCCGCCATAAGCATTTCACTGGCCTTGGCCTCCAGCCGAACCAATTGGCCGGCCTTGGCACCAATGGGGTTGTTAACTTCCACAAGCATTTCATGATTTTTTTCCGGGTCACCAAAAAAGCCGCCACAACGCCCACAGCTACCACAGGCGGAATTCCTGCGAACCCTGACCAGGGCCCTATCATCCCCAGCCAGCTCGATAACCTGACCATAATGATCCATTATCTCGTCCATTATAGAACATACCTCTTTTCGCTAAATCAAGTATAGTATAAAACGAAATGCGCCCCTGATCAAGGTTATCCAATTAAATTTATGTTATCCCAATCGCCGGTACTGTAATGCAACACGGGGACGGTTCTTCTGTTGCATTCTTCGCTATTTTTTCTTCCAGGGCACTGCAACAGGAGAACCGTCCCCGTGTTGCACTCGTGATGCAAAAAGGCAGACGGCTTTTAGTCTGCTGTCTGCCAAACTTCGATAAAGCATAGGGACGGTTCTCCTATTGCAACGGGAGAACCGTCCCCGTGATGCACTGCTTCCTAGGCAAATGCTTCGGGAACAGCTTTTAATGTTGCATAGGAAAAGACTGGTCCATCCTTGCAAACATAAAGATTCCCGGCATTGCAGCGACCGCATTTGCCAAAACCGCACTTCATCCTGTTTTCCAGGGTTGTGTAGATTTGATCATCCTCGAAGTTGAGTTTTTTGAGGTTCTCCAACACAAATCTGATCATGATTGGAGGTCCACAGGTGATGGCGATCGTATTGTCTGGAGAGGGATTAACTTCCATTAGCATGGTCGGTACAAATCCTACATTGTATTCCCAACCCTCTTCTTCAATATCGATAGTCAGGCAACAGTTTATATCGTCACGCCTGGCCATTTCTGCAAACTCATCCTTGAAGCAAAGATCCCCCGAAGTGCGGGCACCATAAATAGTGGTCAACCCGGCATATTGATCGAGGTTAGCCTTGACATATTCCACAATGGGGCGCAAGGGGGCCTGCCCAATGCCACCGCCGATTGTCAGGATATGCTTCCCCTTCCAGTCCTCCAGGGGAAAGTAGTTGCCGTAAGGTCCGCGCACGGTAATTTTATCGCCAGCCTCTTGTTCGTGGAGGCCCTGGGTGTTTTTACCGGCACGCAAAATCGAAAAACGCAAGAATTCTCCCTCAGTCGGAGAGCAGGAAATACAGAACATGCTCTCCCCGATACCCAGCCGTCCAACCATGGCACACTGTCCGGGCCTGTGGCTCCAGTTTTTCCGTACCTCAGGGTCATCCAAGGTCACTTTGAAAGTTTTGACAGGCCGATCGCCCACAGTTTCATACCAGGTATCTTCGATAGTGGCTATATACGGTTGATAAGGATTCTCTTTCATAGTGCCTCCTTAACCTGCGATAAGATATTAAGAATATCGATGTTCACCGGGCACAGATTAATACACCGTCCACAGCCAACACAGGCGATCACTTCGAATTTTTCAACATAGTAGGAATACTTGTGATTAATCCTGTTGCGAGTCCTCTCCCGGCCGGTTGGGCGGGGGTTATGCCCGGAAGTGTGGAGCGTGTATTCTGTAAACATACAGGAATCCCACACCCTATACCTTCGTCCTTCAATGCCTTCAATTTCATCCTGGATGTCAAAACAATGGCAGGTTGGACAAAGGAAAGTGCAGGTTCCACAGCCTAGACAGGGATCAGCAGTTTTTTTCCAGATGTCACTTTCCCAAAGCTGTGGCAATTTTTCAGGAATACTATCTGCCTCAATTCCCCTGACGATCTTGGAGGCAGCATCGTTGTGAGCTTTTTCTGCTGCCTGCACATCGTTGTCTTCGGATTTTACAAGTATGTCCCCGGCCTCCTGACAGATCTTTTCCCCTTTTTCCGTCAAAACCTGGAATAAATAACTGTCACCCAGATCTGTCATTAAGATGTCCAGCCCTTCAGTGGATGCCGGGCCGCCTCCCAGGGAAGTACAAAAACAGTTTACACGTGGTTCCTGGCAGGCGAGTCCGATTAAGGTTGCTTTTTCCCTTTTGGCCAGGTAATAGGGATCTTCAGGATCCCAGGAAAAGAGCTTGTCTACAATAGTCAGGGCCCTGGCATCACAGGGGCGAACCCCCATGATGATCATTTCCTCTGCAACTACAGAGGTTTTCGGGACGGTATCCCCAACCTCAAAACGGTACAGCGTTTCTGTCTGCGGATAAAAGAGGCTTTTCAGCGGTACCGTGGTATTGGGAAGGCTAAAGTCCACATTGCTTTCTCCATTTGGAGGGGCAAACTCACTGCGCCCGCCAATTTCCCGGGGAACACGAAATTTTTCCTTCCCCAGCTTGGCAAGAAAGTCTCCTACCTTTTCCTTCGGTAATTTCATATTATCCATAGCACCCACCTCTAGAGAATGAAGTTTTCCTGATCATTTGGAAGGTAGCTGGCCTGAAGCGGCTTGGAATCAGGATCTGTCCCCGGATCATAGTCAAATTTTTCTCGAACTTCTTTTGTTAGCTTCCTGTTCAGTGTCATGATAGGAATATTGACCGGACAAACCCTTTCACATTCCCCGCATTCAATACAACGTCCCGCCAAGTGAAAAGCACGTGCAAGGTGGAAAGCTGTATTCTCGGAAATGTTATTGGAACGGTTAATCCACGTTGGGTTTAGCCTGTCAAGAATGCAGTCTTCACAATAACACATAGGACAAACATTTCGACAGGAATAACAGCGGATACAGGAGGAAAACTGCTCTTCCCAGAAAGCCCAGCGCTCTTTGGTGGTTTTTTCCTCCATTCCATCTACATCGGCATAGTCATCATTGCCCTCGGTTTTCACTTCGTCCCCAAGAAGAACATCCGAGAGAACAGGATTGGGATAGCGGCATCTCAGGCACTTGTCCGCCAAAACATCCTCCCGGGGCACCGCTTTTTCACCATCGGGCAGTTTAAAAACGATCTTCTCACCATCCCAACGGGCTTCAACCTGCTCCAGCACATTAGGAAACATTTCTTCGGCCTTGGCTAAATCTATAACCCCTTCACAGGGGCACCCAATGACAATAACGTCTTCCCTTTTAATTCCCTGTTCAATCAATAGCTGAACCACCGCACGACTATCACAACCTTTGACCATCAGGGCAACTTTACGTGTATCGGCCTCCTGCCCCCGGGGGACGGGAAGCTTTTCAACCCAGGTCAGATAGTTAACCAGATTACTGTTGCAAAGAGGCGAGAAGATGAGCTTATCTGCTTCCTCCGGTTCTGTGATAAAGTGCGGAGATACCCTGAAGCCGTACGTTCCTTGTCTCCAGCCGATCAAATGTTTGACATCATCCCGTGAGACAGTTTCTTTGGCTACAGTTATGAGTTTTTCCAGATCTGCCAACTATTTCTCCTCCTCCTTACCAGTTAATCTTATCCCTCTGAAATTGTTCAAAGGAGCCTACTTCCTTTGTTTCCTTAACTACTTCGCCCACGACATCTTTCCATTTGTTGCCCTCCGAGGCTGAAACCCAACTCATATGAAACCTTTGGGGGTCAACGCCCACATAATCGAGGAGTTCCTTCATCAAAGTAAACCGACGCCGGGCATAATAATTGCCTTCCATATAATGGCAATCCCCCGGGTGGCAACCGGAAACCAGGACGCTATCGGCACCCTGCTGTAGGGCATTCACCACAAAAAGAGGGTTAACCCTACCGCTGCACATCACTCTAATGATATTGACGTTGGGTTCATAATGCATCCTGCTCGTGCCAGCAAGGTCAGCACCGGCATAGGTACACCAGTTACACAAAAATGCTACCACATTGGGTTCAAATTGTTCGCTCATTTCATAGCCCCCAATACTGCAATTTGCGGTAGGATCTGTTGGTCCTTGAATGATCTCTGCTGAATGGAACCGGACAGGCAGCCGGCCGCGCAGGCACCACAGCCCTTGCATAGAGCTTCGTTTACCCTGGCAACCTGGGCCATATTCCCCATGCGATTGATTTCTACTAATTCAATGGCACCATAGGGGCAGATTTCCACGCAGAACCCACAGCCGCGACAGGTTGATTCATCTACAATGGAAATTTGTGCCTGCACCTTTACCTGCCCGCTGGAGAGCAGGATCAGCGCTGAGGCGGCAGCACCTTTAGCCTGGGCTACAGTGTCGGGGATGTCCTTGGGACCTTGGGCACAGCCGGCCAGATATACTCCATCGGTGGCGGTATCAACGGGTGCCAGTTTGGGGTGGGCCTCCATGTAAAAGCCGTCTGCAGATTGGGAGAGTTTGAGAATATCAATGATCTCCCGGGCATCCTGGCGCGGTTCCAGGCCAACGGCCAGAACCACCAGGTCCACCTCATCTTCCAGGGGCCTTCCTGCCAATGTATCTTCTGCCTTAACCACCAGCTTATCGCCGCGCTTAAATATTTCGGAAGGGTTACCCCGGATATAGTGGACACCCTCCCGGCGAACACGATCGTAAAATTCTTCATATCCCTTGCCAAAGGCACGGACATCCATATAGTAGATCCTGACATTGGCCTCGGGAAGTTTTTCCAAAATCAGGTGGGCAAGCTTGGCGGAGTACATGCAGCAAACCCGGGAACAGTAAGGTTTGTCCACGCTGTCATCCCGGGAACCAACGCAGCTAATGAAGGCCACTTCCTTGGGAACCATGGCCTTGTCCCCTTTGCCGATAACGATCTCCCCGCCGGTAGGCCCGGAAGCAGCAACCAGACGCTCCAGTTCCAGCCCGTTGATAACATTGGGATACTGGCCATAGCCATATTCCGGCTTTTTGGAGGCATCGAAGATCTCATAACCTGTGGCAATAATAACAGTGCCTACCTTAAACTCGACAATTTCATCTTCTTGTTCAAAATTAACGGCCCCCACCGCGCAGGCCTCCACACACTTGGGTCCCTTACCGCATTTTCCCCTGGTAAGCATCAAACAACGATCGGGATCAATGGTATATTTTGCCGGGACAGCCTGCGGGAAGGGAAGGTAGATGGCTCCCCTCTTGCCCAGGCCCATATCATAATCATTGGGGATCGTGCCACGTAATCGGCACTCCTCGGCACAGGCCCCGCACCCGGTACATTTATCCATATCCACATAACGGGCCTTTTTGCGTACTTTGACATCAAAATTGCCCACATAGCCGGAAATATCCTCCACCTTGGAGTAGGTCATCAACTCGATATTGGGGTGGCTGGCCACATCGACCATTTTTGGCGTCAGAATACAGGCAGAACAGTCCAGGGTGGGGAAGGTTTTATCCAACTGGGACATTTTCCCACCAACAGAGGTAGTCTTTTCTACCATGTAGACTTTAAAACCTGCTGCGGCAATGTCTAGCGCCGCTTGTATTCCAGCAATCCCCCCTCCAACAATCAGGGCGGAGGGTTCAACTTCAACCTCTTTTTCCGTCAGGGGTTCCAATAGACGGGCCTTGGCCACAGCAGAATAAACCAATCTTTTGGCTTTAGCTGTAGCCTCATCCCTGTCCGTATGCACCCAGGAACAATGTTCCCGGATATTGGCCATCTCCAGATAGTAGGGGTTCAGCCCTGCCGCCGCAAGCGTCTTGCGAAAGGTCAGCTCATGCATGCGGGGGGAACAAGAGGCCACTACAACACGGGTCAGTCCCTCGTTTTTTATGTCTTCCCTGATTAAAAGTTGCCCTGGATCGGAACACATATAGGCATAGTTGCGCGCCACTTTGACATAGGGGAGGTGGGAAGCAAACTCGGAAACTGCCTCCACATCTACCGTCTTGGCAATATTCGCCCCGCAGTGACAGACATACACACCAATTCTTGGCTTGTTGTTCATTGCGCTCTTTCATCCTCCAACAAAGATTAACTGCATCAACTATCTATTCTCAGGCGTTCTAAATTAACCCACCAACTCTTTGAGCTTTTCCGTTAGTTTGGGGACAACTTTAAAGAGATCGTCGATAATGGCAAAGTCTGCCACGGAAAAAATGGGAGCATCCGGATCCTTGTTAATAGCTACAATAGTCTTTGCTCCCTTCATCCCGGCAAGGTGTTGGAAAGCTCCAGAAATACCGATAGCGATATACAGCTTTGGTTTAACAGTTTTTCCTGAGGTGCCGACCTGGCGATCATGCTCAAGCCAACCCGCATCCGTAGCTGCGCGGGAACCACAAAGATCTGCCTTGATGGCGCTGGCAAGCTCCTGGATCATAGGCATGTTTTTGTCTTCTCGAACACCGCGCCCTATTGCTACCAGAATTTCTGATTGGGTAATATCGACATCGCCAACTTCAGCTTCGACATATTCAATAAATCTGCGATATTCAATATCCTCTTTTAGTGGAGATTCAATCTTTTCTATGGAACCCTGTTTAGAAGGTTCGGGAACCTCTAAGGTGGCCTCCCTAAAACTAACCAGATAGGGGGGTTCACCTTTAAAGGCAAAATTGGCGTTAACTTTACCCTGATAGTATTGACGTACCGGCTGTAGCTTGCCATCAGCAAGTTCAATTTCGATCACATCGGAGACAAAAGGCATGCCCATCTCTACAGCCAGTGCCGGGGCCAGATCCACCCCCTGGGTTGTATGGCCAATCATAAAAAGCTCGGGATTGTACTGTTTAACCAGTTCTACCAAGGCCAGCTGGTATTTTTCTGCATTGTAGTCTGCAAAAAGAGGGTTATCCACATAAAGAACCTTGTCACTGTAACCAGCAAGCTTGTCTGCCAAGGCATCCACACCGCTGCCCAACAGGAGGGCTACCACTTCTCCCCCATTTTGCCCTGCCACTTGCGAGGCTTTGGTCAGCATCTCCAAAGAAACATCCCGCAATGAACCCTGACGATGTTCAGCTAAAACAAGTATAGTACCCATAATTACAATAACCCTCCTTTCACCAATTTGTCAGCTAAAATTTCTGCTTTTTCCTCCGGTTCCCCTTCGATAATTTCCGCATGGGAAACAACTTCGGGGATATACAGGTTTTTAAGTTCAACCAGGGATGAGCCTTCGCTGACATCATCCTCAGCCAGCCCCAGATCATCCAGATTAAGAACCTTTAATTCTTTTTTCTGGGCCATACGTATGCCCCTGATTGGAGCATAGCGAGGCTCGTTAATACCTGTCTGGATGGTCAGGACCGCAGGCAGGGCCAGCTCCACAACTTCTGAGAGCCCGCCTTCAAGCTCGCGGTAGACTTTCACTTTCCCCTCATCGACCTCGACCTTTTTTACCATGGCTGCGTGGGGAACACCCAGGGTTTCAGCCAGGGCTACTCCAACGGCCATATTGCCATCGTCTTCAGCCATACATCCCGTTAACACCAAGTCAAAATCCTGCCCCTTCACAGCAGCAGCCAAAACTTTGGCCACCTGAAGTGGGTCAACAGTGTTAATACGTGGATCCTCGATACGAATAGCACTATCGCCGCCCTTGGCCAGGGCCATGCGAATCATCACATCGCCATCCTTGGGACCCATGCTGACAACTTTGACGTTACCTCCTACTTTCTCCTTTATAAGAATAGCTTCCTCGACGGCATAGTTGTCTGCATCATTGATATCGAAGGAAAACTTGCTGCTATCCACATCCTTGCCGTTTGCGTCCACCTTTACTTCCGCCTCGGATGTATCGGGAACCCGCTTAATGCAAACAAATATATTCATTTAAGACTCCCACCTCCTACAACTAAATAAAATAATTTTTCCAATTCGCCATCCTTTTCCACCAGAGACAACCCGGGTTTTCTACATATTACCTGTTTTAAAAAACAATTACTCTATAAATGGCCCTAAAAATTCCAAAACATCTGCGACGCGCATCTCTTCTTCAAAACCTTTGGCCTTGAGGGCGTCATCCAAGGTTAAAACACAAAACGGACAGGCAACAGCCAAGACAGTGGCCCCCTGCTCCCTGGCATCTTTAACACGGGTTTCTGCCAGGCGTTCTTCCTTTGTTTCTGTTCCCTCGACCCACATTTTCCCACCGCCGCCTTCGCAGCAGAGGCTGCGTTCCCGACTGCGTTCAAATTCTAGAATTTCTGCCCCTTTGATCTGTTTTAAGACATAGCGCGGCTCATCATAAACATCGTTCTGTTTTCCGAGATAACAGGGATCATGATAAATAACTTTATCTGAACATTCTTTACCAAAAGCTATTTTCTTTTCTTCGAGGAGTTCTTTTAACAGGTGAGAATAGTGAATAACCTCTGCCTTGAGATCAGGATACTGATTCTTAAAAGTCGAATAACAGTGCGGGGAAAGAGTCACCAGGCGTTTTGCAGCATAGCTGTTTAAAAGCTCGGTGTTGTCCTCGATCATCATTTCAAAAAGGCCCTCTTCGCCCATGTTATGGGCCTCGCTGGCACAGCAGGATTCATCCTCCCCAATAAAACCGTAATCAACCCCTGCCTTATTGAGAAGTTTCACAAAGTTTTGGGCGATCACTTGAACCTTGGGATCGTAGGCAATAGTACAACAGACAAAAATAAGGTTTTCCACCTCTTCACCGGGCTCAACAATTCTAACGTCCAGCCCCTCCATCCAATCACAACGGGTTGCCCGTGGCTTATCCCAGGGATTGCCTTCCCGGAAAATACTTTCCAGGGCATCCCTTACCGTCGGCTGGATAACACCTTCCTCTACAAGCATGTTCCTCAGGCCAACAAGCACATCAACGGGTTTAAGGCCTTTGGGACACCTTACCGCGCAGGTATTGCAAGTGGTACAATCCCAAATTTCCGTTAAATTAGATAGTTCCTCCAGCATTTCCTCATCCCGGGAATCATAAACAATTCGGCGTGGGTTTAAGCCGGTCCGAATTGTTACCGGGCACCCCCCGGTACATCTTCCACACTGAATACACCCAAGCAGATCATATTTCTGAATGAAACTCTCGATTACTGTATTTGCATCTGTATTCATCTTCATACCTCACTTCAGGATTAACATCACGCCCGGAAACATGTTCCGGGAGTTCCGAAGCTCTACCCCGGGTTTCCTGCTCACACTTTACCTAAGTAAAAAATGGTACAGCAAAAACTAAAAACAAGTCTTGAAAGTCTTTTCCTCCCTTCCATTTTTTTAACCTGCTTTTCCCCCATGGGCAAAGGAATTCACAAAAATCTCTCTTAGAGTTGTTTTCGACGCTTTAAATTAAAAATCCTTCTTCTTTTTAAGATTAAAATATTGTTGCACTTTTTTAAGTTGTGTTTATATAGATCTACCGCTTAACTGTTATAGGTTTTGTTTCTAAGGTTAGTGTTGGCGAAATGGTGACATATTTTAAGAAAAAATAACATTTAACGTAAAAGTTAATATAATTTATAACTAATTTTACAGATTATTCATTTAAAAGAAAGGACTGTCAATTTTAATGTCGAAGTATCAATGTCTAAGTATCGCAGAAGTATAATGGAATAAAATAACAGTGCCTTCATACCAGGGGTGGTTTAAAAAAATGAATTACCAAAAAGAATGCTTGGGATTAAGCACACGCATCGAAAATTTAAGGTGCCAGCTCAATCAAAAGGTGGACTCCTGCCGCGGCCGCCCTCTTACATGCGAAAAAACCTATGCCCTAAGCCTGGAATTGGACAGGCTGATTTACGAATACATGAAGCAATGCTCTTCTTCATAGTGGTAAGGTTCAAAGCGGCATCTTCCATACAACTCTTTCATCCCCCACCCTTTTGGTATATTTGCATCCATCAAAATGTTCAAGCAGGGTTTGGGCAATTTTACGTGATCCTTTAATCAGGTCGCGGTACTGCCCCAAGGTAATCGCCCGGTGATCCTGAAAGTAATCCTTCAATATTTCCAAACACTGTTGGTAAATCCTGCCATCCAGATAAAAGTCCTCGGTTATTTTGGTAATGGCACCCTGGCGGGCGAGATAATCCAGTAGATTTTCCATTTCTCCGGGTGGTAATTGCAACTTTTCCTCCCACTCCCGGAGATTGACAGTACCCAGCCCTCTTTGCTGGAAAAATGTCCTAATCTGGATTAATTTTTGTTCCTGCATCCCCGTTGGCCTTGGTGAAAAATCGAAAAGGGAAACCATTTCGCCAGAAACCCTGATGAGATCCTTTTCCCCAAGGTGGGCAAGAAGAGCATCATAGGCCCGGCTGGTAACCTGGCGGGTTATCAGCCCCCCCAAATGGGCTTTGGAAATACCAGGTGATAAGGGTTTTTGCCGATGGTAGAGGCTGAGTCCTTCTAGAATATTTTTGGTCCATTCTTCTATTGTTGTGGTTGTAACGTATAAATCCCCCAGCAGGACAATCTTTTTTTGCCGTAGGGCCTTCTGTAAAAGCAATTGCAGGGGCTCCTCACCCAATTTGGCAAGCTTTGCCAGTTCCTGAAGGGTTGCTCCGCCGGCAGAATTCATCTTTTGCATGATGAAGGGCAGTAAATCTTCTTTACCCAGCTCCCGCAGGGTCTCCAAAACCTCTTTTTTAAAGCGTTTATGCCTCGGCGGACGCTCATCAAGAACAGTCCCGCCCCCGATTGTGACCATCGGGGAATAAGAACGGATGATAAACTGATCCCCGCGGCTCGCCACAAGGGGCTTTACGAGCCGGCATTGCACCAGGCCTTCCTTTCCCGGTTCCAGAACGTCAGATCCCAGTAGCAACAGACGGGCCACCAGTCTGGCCGTGCCGAGGTAAAAATGAACAGGGGCCATATTAACGAGGGGTTTTGGCGCTGAAGGAAGGAGTTTTAGCCTGGCATCAAGGAAACGTGTCAGATGAAAATATCCGGGAACTGCGAGTACGCTACCCCTTTGAACCTCTTTTTTATCCAACCCGGCCAGATTGACCGCCACCCTTTGCCCGGCAAAAGCCTGTTCTACATTTTTGCCGAAAACCTGGATACCCCTGACCCGGCAAACTTTCCCGGGTGGCAGTACCTCCACAGACTGGCCAACACTCACCTTTCCGCTGAGCAGGGTGCCGGTAACAACAGTCCCAAAACCGGAAATCGTAAAGGATCGATCGATGGGCACGCGCAGGGGTGCTTCTGTATCCTTACCGGAAAAGGTCTCATACATTTGTTCCAGGAAAGATTTAAGCTCGGGCACTCCCTCGCCAGTAAAGGCAGAAACAGTGTGAATAGGAGCCTCAGACAGGAAAGTCCCCTTTAGATGATCCTTAACCTCTTCTATAACCATCTCCAACCATTCGCTATCGGCCAGGTCTTTTTTGGTAATGGCAACGATCCCTTTTTTAACCCCCAAAAGTTCCAAAATATCGAGGTGTTCCCGCGTCTGGGGCATCACCCCTTCTAGGGCATCGATAACCATGAGGACAAGATCGATACCTCCGATACCCGCCAGCATATTGTGGATAAATTTTTCATGCCCGGGAACATCGATCAGCCCTGCAACGCGGCCTTCAGAAAAATGCAGTGGGGCAAAACCAATATCTATAGATATACCCCGTTCTTTTTCCTGGTGGAGACGATCAGTATCTATCCCGGTAAGGGCCTTCGTAAGTTCAGTTTTACCATGATCGACATGCCCCGCTGTTCCAATAATCATTCCCGGCCAGCATCCCCCTTTTTAAAATGCAAATCCTATTGTTAATGCTTTAGTAACGCCGCTATTTTCCCGATAGCACCACCTGATAAAGAGCCTCTAGCAGAAGTTCATCGTCCTCCTCCCGCAGTGAACGCAAATCAAAAAAGACCCTGTTTTTTTTCACCCGCACCAGGACCGGCGGATCGGATCGCCGAAGTTTCTCCGTGATAAAGGCGGGGCTTACATTTTTGGGTTCCAGATAAACCTGGCAGCTTTTCAGTAGGGCAAGAGGTAGTGAACCCCCACCTACCCGGGCCGCTTCCCGTGCAATGCCTACCATAAATCCG
>DUNV01000105.1 GCA_012839215.1 Bacillota bacterium | reverse complement strand
TACCCTCATCCTCAGCAATATATTTGGAACATAGAATTTTAGCCATGGAGGTAGAAAATGAAAATCTCTGTAATGATTGTCGATGATCATGAAATTTTTCGCAGTGGTATTAAAAATCTCATTAATACTACTTCCTGGGGGGTATGTAATGAAGAAGCTGGCAAAATAGACAAAGAAGCACTTGCCGTAATTAGGAAAACTAAACCAGATATTTTATTGTTAGATTTGTATCTAGAAGGTGGCCACCGCTCCTTTGAAAATATTAAAAGTGTGAGGGAAAACAGTCCATTAACTAAAATTGTTATCCTGACTGTTTCTGAAGATGAGGAAGATATTTATGAGGCAACGCACCAAAATGTGGAGGGGTATATCTTAAAAAGTACTCCTTTTGGCAAAATGGAAAAATATTTAGTTGACATTTTTAATGGGAACATAAGAATATCCGAATCACTAGCATCTACCCTGTTTAAAGAGGTGACAAAACATAACATAACTAAACCCCTATCAGATCGTGAAAACGAGGTACTGCAACTTGTAGCTGATGGCTACTCGAACAAGCAGATAGCGCAAAATTTGTGCATTTCAGTATATACTGTTAAAAACCATGTCAGTAGCCTTCTGAGAAAAATGAACGCTAAAAACAGGCATCAACTGGCAATCAGTTTTCTGAAAAAAAATACCCCGCAAACCTTCGGTTCCGGATTCTAAACTACCACCACCATCTGTGTTGCTGGCAGTATTTTGTAGGTAACATTTGGCAGGCATCCTCCGGCTGCCTTCCTGGGCCCCCCTTCCAACGTTGATCTGTTATGATAAAGGGCGGGCGAAGCAGGTAGACCCTGGTAGCCTGTGGGCAGAAATGCCCTGGTAATAATCCGCTAGTTTGGCATACATTGGCTAGAATATGGCAATCGCAGATCGTCTCAGGCATCCGATCCTCCGGAAATATTTCCCAGACAAGATCATCTTCAGGGCAGTGCGGCCCGGCGAGTAGCCCGGATTTTCTGCAAATACGAACAGGTTCCGAGATACCATCTGGTTGCAAAAAATCGGCCGGAGGGATGACCCCATAGATTTCTTCTAGGAGAGCATTCATGAAAGGTATGGTCGTTCTGCTCCCTCCGGTTACTTGTCCCAGGCTGGGGATATCATGGCCAAGCCAGAGGGAAACAACGACATTCGGGGTATAAGCGACGAGGTAGATATCCCGGCTCCCGTTGGCCGTTCCCGTTTTTGCTGCCAGCGGCCGATCTGTTCTTAGCCCTGCTGATGTTCCCCCCAGCACTGCCTCACCTAGCATATCATTAAGCAGGAAAGCTGTTTGCGCTTGTAAAATAGCTTCGGTATTTTCCGTTGCCCCGGTCTCGTAAAGGACTACCCCGTTCCGATCCTCTATCCTTTCCACAGTATGAAGGTCAGTGCGAACTCCTCCAGCGGCCGGCACTGCGTAGGCCTGGGCCATATCAAACGCAGTTACACCCCGGGTCAGGCCGCCCAGGGCTGCGGCCAGGTTATAATCACCGGGTTCCACCGTAGTCAGGCCCATCCTTTGGGCATACTCCAGGCCTTTTTGGGGCGTTAACTCAGAGAATATCCTTGCCGCCGGAACATTTTGTGAATGGACAAGTGCTTCGCGCACGGTCATCAAACCCTGGAACCCGCGGTGGAAGTTTTCAGGTGCCCAACCTCCCGCAATCAGCGGGGAATCATCCACAATGGAACCGGGCAAGATTAGCCCTTCTTCCAGCGCGGGGGCATAAACGGCCAACGGCTTAATGGCCGAACCAGGTTGCCGGGGATTAAGGTAACGCAGATCCTGATTATATGGACTGTACTCCCTCCCTCCCACCAGGGCATAAATTCCTCCGCTGGCGGGATCGGCCACCACTGTTGCCGCCTGTGGCTGCAAAAGGCCGCCATCCAAAAGAACCCCTTCGGGATAATAACCGTATCCCTTCTCCTCTAGCAGTTCTTTCATTAGATCCATGTCAACGCGTAGGTTAGAGGGGTAAAGGGTTTCGTCGTTTAAAATTTCCTCTGCGGCGGTTTGTATGTTTTTATCCATCGTTGTGTAGACCTTGAGGCCCATTGAATAGATGGCCTCAAAGGCTTCTTCCCGGCTGCCAAACTGGGGCAGATCATTGAGGATTTTCACAAGTTCATGGTGGATGACATAATCAATAAAATAAGGATGGGCATGTCTGCGGGCGGGAAAATCGGAAAGGGTTATCTTTTCTAATTTTGCTTTTTCCCATTGCTCATCATTTAAAAAATGGTTTTTGTGCATTTTCTGCAAGACCATTTTTTTTCTTTGCAAGGAACTGTCAATATTAACAAAGGGAGAATAGTTGTTTGGGGAACGGGGAATGCCAGCAAGTAGCGCCGCTTCAGCAACAGTTAAATCACCTACACTCTTATTGAAGTAGTTGCGGGAGGCAGCCTCAATACCATAGGCACCGTGGGCGAAGTAGATTTGATTTAGATACATTTCCAGTATTTCACTTTTGGAGAACAGCATTTCCATTCTAATAGCCAGGTATGCTTCCTTTATCTTGCGGCTAAGGGTTTTTTCCTGGCTTAGAAAGGCATTCTTTACCAGTTGTTGCGTGATTGTGCTTCCGCCCTGCTCATTGCTCCATTGCCCCCTGCCCAGGTTGATGCAAAGTGCCCGAGCGATCCCCAGCGGATCGATGCCGGGATGCCTATAAAATCGTTCATCCTCGGTGGCAATAAAAGCCTGCTGTACATGAAGTGGTACTTCTTCGAGTGTAACATGGATACGGTTTTGTTCTCCATAAAGGGTAGTTATTTCCTGGCCATGCCGGTCATAAAAAAGTGAGGCCAGCGGGGTGAATTTCTCCCATTCAGAAAAATCGGGAATATCACCGTTGCAGGAATAAACAATTGTCAGTATCCCGGTGATAACTACAAAAAACACAGTCAAAAACAATAGGATACTTAGAAAAGCATTACCTAATAAGAATATCCTTTTTGGCCTTGTCAATGTTTTAGATCCTTTGCCAGCATGTTTACTCTAGAATAGTACAAGCTCAATTTAAGTTCAAGTTGTAAATTTCACCATTGCCCCTTGAGGATGCCGGCAAGGCAATATTTTTGTTGATGAAAGAAAATGGTAGGCTATGCTTTCAACGATCTTTGATTTTCGTTTTCCCTAAACCCCTCGTAAGTATTTTTTGTCCCTGAATAAAGGCCAATGGATGAAAGCCCGAGGACAATTCCTAATAAAACAGCCTTTTTGGGATCATCCGGGGCAATATAATAAAAACCACACAGTATACCGATCAGGACAGCAAAAAGTGGGGTATATCTTTTAGGAATCCCAACCCTTTTTAGCAGCTCGATTAACCCCATAATGATAGGTACCAAAGCCATGCCGTATATTACGATTTCATCCAACTATAAGACCCCCCATGATGAATGTCCTTGTATATATATTCAGGAGGTTTGGGGAAAAGAACGATTATAATTGTCCAATCAACGTTTTTGCCTAGCCTTGGCATCCATTTCCATCACGTAAGCCAATAGTAGGGCTACTGCCTCATAGAGTTCGGTCGGTATTTCTTGTCCCGGTATAAGCCTGCGTAATGCCTTAGCCAGGGGGGCGTTTTCTTCCACGGGAACCTTGTTTTCCCTGGCCAGGGCTACTATTCTTTCGGCCATTCTCCCTTGCCCGGAGGCAGTTACGATCGGGGCCCGGTCCTGATTTTTTTTATAGCGGAGGGCTACGGCAATTTTGGGTTCTTTCCTTTTCCCTGCGTTGTCCACAATTTCCCCCTCCTAGGCTTTCGTATTGATAATAAAGTGTTCGCTCTCGGGTCCGCAAGGGCTGAAAAAACGTACATCCAAGCCAGTTTTTGGCAAAAGCTCGGATAGGATGGGCCTGACCCTCCCAAAATCCTGGTAAAGGCGGTTCGCCACTTCCTTAGATTCTGCATGGAAAGTGCAGTTATACAACCCGCCTTCCCCATCCAGGCGCAGAAGGATTGGTCCAAGGTTCTCTGTTTCGATGATAAGATCAAAAAGAAAGCTTTGTAAGCCCGCCTCTTCGGGTGAAGGCTTTTTCCCCTTGCCCTTTCCCGGGGCACGCCGGGGGATACGAATGGTTAGAGGTGAAGGTGCCCCTTCAGAATTGCTGATTATCACTTGCCTGGTTGCGACAGTTTCTTTTTCTATCTGCAGTAGGCGCCGGGTATAATTGTGCATTTCTTTCTTCTTTGCCTGCACAAAACCAGGGGGGCGGCCCTTGGGTAGGGTTTGCATCTTTTCCTGTTCTTTTTGCTTGCCTGATACAGGATGCCTCTTGCCGATAAAACTGTTTTCGATAGATTTCATAAAATTAATGAGTGACAAAGGAACAGGCCCCCCTTTTGAAGTAATGGATGGGCAAGCAGTAATGCATTTGGTTTATGGCGGAAGAGGATTATAGTTGTTTTTCGATCAGTACCTTAGGCATTCCTTTTACCTGTTTGAGCGGGGAAAGATCACCCGTGATTTTCCCGACAATATTGACGGGGCCGGCCGCCCGGATTTCCCCGCCCTGACTAGCCGGGGTAGGCCCATAGAAAAGGCAGATTGCCTTCAAGGGAGGCCAATAGGCAATTTCGCCAGCCTGCAGGACATCCCTGGCATTATCCTCGGGGGAAGAGGTTACCTGCGAAACGAAATATATTTCTCCACCCCAGATATTACCCTCCCCCGTTATTGGCAGGGATTCATATATTTTTTGTGCCGTTACTGTTTCGTTAAAAGACCCAATGAATGTAAGCTTATCACCAATTGTTATTTTTACCTTCACTGCCTTCACCTTCCTGATTTATGTTTGAGTTACCAGTGCATGGGGCATAATATTCTCATGGGAAAGAACAATATAAAAAACCAGCTAAAAATAGGTTATTTTACCGACAGTTATACGCCTTATATCAGCGGTGTTGTACGTTCTATCCAAATCCTTACCGAGGAACTCGATAAAAGGGGGCACAGCTCCTTTATTTTTTGCCCTGCATATTCAGAAAGGACAGAGGAGCAACGTACTTATCGTTTTGCATCCCTTCCTGCACCGACGAACCGCGATTTTGTACTGCCCCTGCCTTTCTCTCCCCGCCTGCAAAGTACTGTTCGCATGCTGGATTTGGATATTATCCATGTTCATACCCCATTTTTAATGGGCTCGCTGGGTGCCTCCATAGCCAAACGTTTTAATTTGCCTCTTGTTTTTACACATCATACTCTTTACCATAATTATGCACACTATCTCCCTTTGGGAAGAAAGATGGTTTCCGAAATCATCAGGCAGTGGGATAAAAACTTTTGCAGCCGTTGTGATTTAATCATTGCACCCTCACAGTTTGTGAGTGAACTGATTAGGCGTAGTGGTGTCGAAACCCCAATCAGCGTCGTACCAACAGGTTTGCCCGGAACAGGCAACAGCGGCAATACGCAGTGGCTACGGGAAAAGTTTGCCCTTGGTCCTGACAATAAAATCCTGCTATATGTCGGGCGGCTGGGAAAAGAAAAAAATATTTATTTTCTTCTAAGGGCTATGGAAATGATAGCAAACTTGAGAAAGGATACGATCCTAGCGCTTGTCGGTACCGGCCCGGAAGAAGAGGGACTAAGGGAGCTGGTCAGGAAGAGTAATTTGCGGCAATATGTTTTCTTTACCGGACGGGTTAGCAACAAGGAATTGCAAGATTGTTACGCAGCCGCCGATCTATTTGTCTTTGCCTCCCAAACGGAAACACAGGGCATGGTGCTTGGGGAGGCAAAATTTTCTGGGCTGCCTATCGTTGTTCTTTATTCCCCCTGTATGGCGGAAATGGTTTTTCATGGCAAGGATGGCTTTCTAGCGCACACCCTCGACGATTTCGTTGGGC
>DUNV01000104.1 GCA_012839215.1 Bacillota bacterium | reverse complement strand
GCATTTTGATAATGAATGGTTTACCCCCAGTGCAGAATATCCTATTTACGAAACTGCGCTTGGCCGCCTGGGAATGATCATCTGTGCCGATGGGCGGCAACCGGAAATTTCCCGTATTTTGGCCTTGAAAGGTGCCCAAATTATTGTCGATGTCACGAATCTGGTTACTACAGGGCCAAATATTTATCAGCTTAGTAATCCCCAGTATGATTATATGCTACCCAGCAGGGCTGTGGAGAATAAGGTCTGGTTTATCGTGGCCAATAAGGTGGGCACAGAAACGGATAGCATCGTTTGTTGCGGGAAAAGCTGCATTATTTCGCCAAGCGGGCATGAGTTGGCCGTGGCATCTTCCTATCAGGAAGAAATTATAACAGCAGTTATTGATGTGTCCATGAGCGATGACAAGCTTCTAAACAAGGAATTTGATGTTATGGGGGGACGCAATCCCCGGCTCTATTCCCTGCTGGGAGAAGATAAACTGGAAAACCTGCCCATAATGGATTCCTTAAATGAAAAGGTGCTTCCCAGCAGCCTTTCCCTTTATGCCGGAACGGTCCAGTTGAAGGAGGATCTTTCCCTGGACGGTTTTCTGGCCAAAATGAAAAGCATCGTTCCCCTGATGGCTTTGCAGGGCAGCAAACTATTGGTTTTCCCCGAACTTGCATCTCTCTATGAAGAAGGGGCAGAGGAGAGGCTGCTTCCGGTTGCAACCCTTCTGGCCTCGGATTATGGCGTTGCTCTTGTACTGGGCACAGTAATGCAAAAGGAAGGCCAAAGGGTTAAAGCAGGGGTTTTGGTGTTGCCAGGCGGCGAGTGTTTTTACACGGAAAAATGTCATCTTGATGCAGGGGAACGGCAACATTTTGCCGCTGGCAGCGAGCAAAATGTTTTTAAAACACCTTTTGGCAGGGTGGGTATATTGATGGGTTATGAGGGGCTTATCCCAGAGGTTTCCCGCTTGCTTATGCTCAAGGGGGCAGATCTGTTCTGCTGGATGACAAATTTCTCCTCCGATTACCATAAGTTGTTTGCCCGGACCAGGGCGGCCGAAAACAGGGTGTTCCTGATGGTGGCCAACACCTGGGGGGAAAAGGGCTGCGGGCTGAGCCTGATTGCCAACCCCGGGGGGAATATTTCCGCCTTTGCCTTTGATGAGGGAGATCAGGTCGTTTCCTCCCAGCTGGATCTCGTCCTGGCCCGTTGCAAAACAGTTGTCCACGGAACAGATTTATTGATAAACCGTTTGCCTAATGCTTATGGCAAGCTGACAGAGGTGTAGGGAATTGAAGATAGATATTCATTCACACTATTTGCCCCAGGAATTTGTTGACTTGCTGGCTGCCGGGGAAAGTAAATGCCAGGCAAAGCTGGTGGAAAAGGAAGGAGGGAGATGGGTTTCCCATGTGCAGGGCTATACTTACCCACTGCAGGCCGGGTTTTCAAACCCTGAGGAACGGATCAAGGATATGGATCGGGCTGGCCTGGATCTTGCTGTTCTTTCGGTGGCACCCCCTCTTTTCTATTATTGGGCTGATAAGGATTTTGCGGCCAGGATTGCCCGGCTGGTAAACAGGAGCATCAGCGAGCAGGTTAAGGCCTATCCCCACAAATTTATGGGCATGGGCTCTGTTCCCATGCAGGATCCCGCCTTGGCGGTTGATGAGCTGCACTACTGTGTCGAGGAGCTTGGTTTTAAGGCCGTGCAAATTGGTTCCAATGTTGAGGGAGAACAGTATGATGAACCCAGGTTTTTACCCTTTTTTAAGGCGTGCGAAAAGTTGCAGGTTTTTGTCGTCCTCCATCCCTATTATGTTGGAGCGAAAGGATCGTTTAATAAATATTACCTGACGAACCTTATCGGGAACCCTCTCGATTCCCTTATGGCTATAGCCAGCTTGATCTTTGGGGGCGTAATGGAGGAGTGCCCCAGCCTGAAAATCTGTCTCGCCCATGGGGGGGGATTTTTGCCGTATCAGTTTGGACGCCTTGAACACGGTTACCATGTTCGCCCGGAACCGAAGGCGAGGAATGTAGGCCCCCCCAGCCATTATCTGCCCAGGATTTATTATGATTCAATTTTATTTAGTGCAAAGGCTTTGCAGTTTTTAGTTAATTTTTCGGGGGCCTCCCAGGTTTTGATGGGTACAGATTATCCTTTTGATATGGGTGAGGCTGATCCGGTGGGGCTGGTTACCGGCTGTGGGATAACTTCATCCGATGCGGCAATGGTTTTAGGTGGAAATGCCATGAAATTATTTCGGTAGTATGGCCCTTTAAAAATTTCCAGCAAAGGGGTTTTTGTATGAAAGCAGATTTATTGATTAAGAACGGTACCGTGGTTAGTCCCAGAAGGAGCTTCAAGGCCAATATCTATGTGCAGGGCGAAAGGATAGCCGCCATTACCGATCCTTCCCTTTGCCGGGGTGACCTTTCTATAGTTTCTAAAGTTATTGATGCCGAGAAGTTGTTTATCATTCCCGGTTTGGTCGATCCCCATGTCCATATGATGGATCCGGGTTACCCCGAAAGGGAGGATTTCACCAGCGGAACAAGGGCGGCAGCCTTTGGCGGGGTAACGACTGTCATGGAGCATCATCGCACGGTTCCTCCGGTGTATTCCGCCAGGGAGCTGGAGGAAAAAATTTCTTATCTTGGTAGCCGATCAGTTGTAGATTTTTGCCTGATGGGTGGGGGAACGCCGGATAATGTTGCCAATATCGAGGAAATGTGGCAACAGGGCGCCGTAAGTTTCAAAATGTTTACGTGCAGCCTGCACCAGCAGCCGGCTATGGATGCCTTTGCCTTATGGGAAATGTTTGGCGAGATCAAACGGATAGGGGCGATGGTGTTAATTCACTGCGAAGACGATTCCCTGACTACTTTGGGGGAAAAATTTCTCAAAGAGAAAAAGAGATTCGATTATCTTTCGCATTATGAATGGCGCTCGGTGTTGGCGGAGGAGGTAGCCGTGGATATGGTCATTAATGCCGCCAGGGAAACAGGCGCCAAGGTGGTCATCGCCCATGTGAGCTCGCCGCACCTTTTAGAAAAGATCAGCCGTGTACGTCGCCGGGGCTATCCCATTTATGCTGAATCCTGCCCTCATTATCTTAATCTTTCTACCGAAGATCTAGCCCTGAAGGGGCCATGGGTGAAGTTTGCCCCTTCTGTTAGAAAACCGGAGACCGTTTCCGCCATGTGGCAAAGCCTGAACCAGGGCCTGATTACCTACCTGGGTTCGGATCATTGCCCATTTCCCCGGAGTGAAAAGGCGATGGGCGCAGCAAATATCTGGGAGGCTCCCAATGGGATTCCCGGGGTGGAAACAGGGCTGAGAGTGATGCTAACAGCAGTAAACGAAGGGAAGACGACCCTTAACAGGGTTGTAGAAGTAATGTGCGAAAACCCGGCCAGGGTGTATGGTATTTTCCCCCGAAAAGGGGTCATTGGTGTTGGCTCCGATGCTGATCTACTTATCGTTGATATGCAGCAAAAAGATGTGTTAAGCAATGACAAGATTGTTTCCAGGTGTGGCTGGACACCTTTTGATGGAAAAGAGGTGCAGGGGGCTCCCCGCTATGTTTTCCTCAGGGGACAGGCCTTGGTGGAAGATGGTTTGCTAATCGGCGAGGCGGGGATGGGAAAATTTATTACTAGAATGGGGAAGGGAAGGTAGCATGACAAAAAACATTGCGGTCGTTTCTATTGACATGCATCGGGGGCATTTGGATCCGGAAGTGGCAACTCTTCCATTGTTGCCGGCGGAACGCTGTGAAACGGTGATTAAAAAAACAGCGGAATTTTACCGGGCATTGAGGAAGAAGGGGGTGCCCATTGTCCATATTGTTACCTCCTACCGGGATGCGGAAGAATCTCTTTCCAATCCACATTGGAAAAGAAAAAATGATGAACCCAATTCCACCAGAAAAGGGATGGAAAAGCATAATCTGGAGGGTTCTGTCCAGACGGAAATAATCCCGGAGCTCTATGAGGAGGGTGACTATATCGTTATAAAAAAACGATACAGTGCATTTTATCAAACCGATCTGGAGTTTTTGCTAAGGAGATATTTAAAAGTCGATTCGTTGATCATTACCGGGATAAACACCTCTAGTTGTTGCCTGTGTACGAGTTTCGATGCCACAAATAGAGATTTTACTGTCTACATGGTTGAGGATTGTATGGATAGCATGGATGGACGGGAATTTCATGAGGCGGCATTATTAATCATGAACAGGATTATTGGCCAGGTTGTCGGGGCCGATGAATTGTTGGAAAGGATATGAAAGGGGCGGGGATATAGATGAAATTGACCACTTTTAAATTTAATGGTCAGCTCAAGATCGGGGCAGTGCTGGCAGATAACCATATCCTCGATTTGCAGAGGGCTTGTGCCCTTCAGCTCGCTGAAGAAGAAAAGGATCTACAGGCTGATGGCATGGCCCAGGTGCTGATTCCCGGCAACATGGTGGAATTCCTTCGTGGGGGTAAGCTGGCCCAGGACGCCGCCAGGAAGGCCTATCTTTATGCAGAGGATCTCCTACGCACACAAGAGGGTATCCTGGGGGAGTGGTTATTTTATCCTCTGGAGGACGTCAGCCTTAGGGCGCCGTTGGAACCCCTGACCGTGATCGGGGCGGGGCCGGGCCTGGAAGAGGCAGATGATCCACAGATGCATAACTATATTGAGTTTTATTTGAAGTCAGGGCATACGGTCGTGGGACCGGGGGCACCGATACTACATCTGCCCGGGCAAGCGCAAAACTTTGATTGTAACGTGGAACTGGGTGTAATTATCGGCCTGCCGGGGCGTCATATTCCCCCGGAAAAAATCATGGAGCATATTTATGGCTTTACGGTGATCAGTAATGTTTATTGCGAGAAACTGCAGGTGGGCTGGGAGGGGACCATGTTCCATGTGCGCTATAGTGAAGGAACCTCCTTCGATAACGCCTGCCCCACAGGACCCTATATCGTGACCAGAGAAGAGGTAGGGGATCCTGAAAACCTGGAAATGAAGTTATTCGTCAACGGGACGCTGAGAGATAGTACGAATACCAAAGATCTGCTGCGGGGGATCAAGGAATTTGTCAGCTATTGTTCCACCTTTATTACACTGGAACCCGGTTTGTTGATACTGTGCGGTAGTCCTCTCGGCCCTGTCCTGGGCAAGGATGGGGATGGCCGTCCGGTAATTAAGGATCTGCGTCAAAATCCCTCCTATCTCAAGCCGGGCGATCGAGTCAGATCAGTTGTAGAAAAGGTTGGCGCGTTGGAAAATCCCGTCGTGGAATGGAAAGGAGGGCAATAGGTATGCGGTTGGTAACCTATGAAACAGGTGGCAGACAGTCATTAGGTGTTATTTTTGCCGGGAAAATTTATGATTTGCGTCGGAGCTATGCCTCATTGCTCAGGGAAAAGGGCCATACCCTGGCAGAAAAAATTGCTGCCGTAAGATTTCCTTCTTCTATGGTGTCTTTTATCGAGGGCGGGGAGAAGGCCCTTTCCGCGGCGAAGGAGACCTTGGGCTACCTGGAGAAAAGGCAGCTTCCCGGTTATGATCCCGCGGATATTAAGCTAAAGGCCCCTTTGATCCCTAGAACTATTATTTGCGGAGGGGCAAATTTCCATGATCATCTAGATGAAACACACCGTTCCAAACCTACCGAGGTGGAGTTTTTCCTGAAAAGCCCTCATGCTGTGGCTGATCCCTTCCAGAAAGTGCAATATGAGGAAAGGGTTACCCGCAAGTATGATTATGAGGTAGAACTAGGAATTATTATTGGCAAACCGGCACGCCATGTCAGGCGGGAGGAGGCTCTCGATTTCATTTTTGGCTATACAATTTTTAACGATATCTCAGCCCGTGATCGCCAGGTAAGACCCTGGGGGAAGGACAACTTCCAACTTCGTTTCGGTGAGGGGAAGTCCTATGACACGGGAGCGCCGATAGGGCCATGGATCGTTACCAAAGATGAGCTGCAGGATGTCAGCAAGCTTGCTTTACGCACGACCATCAGTGGTGAGCTAAGGCAAAACAATAATATGAGCAATATCATCTGGGATGTGCCGGCCCTGGTGAGCTACTATTCCTCCTATATGACGCTTTTGCCGGGCCTGCTGATTGCCAGCGGAACCCCCGGGGGGCCCGCGCTTGGTTCGGACCTGGAACTGGGGGCGGATCCTTATGAGCGCCAGGATGGGGTCAAGCGGGGAGGCTATATGAAGCCGGGTGATATCATG
>DUNV01000103.1 GCA_012839215.1 Bacillota bacterium | reverse complement strand
GATATCATCATATTGGTCCACTCTGATCACTCCTACATCCCCCATACATTGTTTCTTTTGCACTTTCAATGATAGGGGATTGGTGTAGCAGGGTGGTCCACTTTTTTGTTAGCGTTTTTCTCTTACCCGGTTCAGTTTTAGTTTAGCGTTTATATCTAACGGTAAAGCAGTATGAACAGGAGCCCCAGAGGAGCAGCCTGTTTTTTTCCCAGCTGAGGAAAACCATATGTATTTCCGCAGATTTTCCTTCATGTCGAGGTATTTGTCATCCACTCTAATCTGAAAGCCCTGTATACGTTGTTGCTGATCACGGACTGGAATCAAAAATCCCGGGAGGGTCATAAAGACCCATTTACCTTCCCTGTTTTTAAAGAAACCCGGTATTCTTTCTAAAGGATACCCGTCTTTTATTAACAGGGAACATATCCCCTCTGTGGAGTCCCACAAAGGGGTAGTTTTATAGTTATTTTTATCGACTATATCATCGTTCAGACCTCTGGAATTAATATCGTTCCGATGACGGGGAGAAAGAACTAATTTATCTAGGAATGCATTATAAACTATGTTTCTGGTTTCGATTCCTGCTGGCTCTAACTCCTGAAGTTTGACACCATTATAATCGCCGACAGACCCAACTATTTGAATAGCCCGTTCTTTTCCCACAAAGTCTCTGGCCATCGTGTATCCGTTGCCACTATAACCGCACCGCGGACAGCGAAATACGCCTTTGTCCGGTCGGATTGTAAGGTGTCCTTTTCTATTTATATCAGGCTTATTCCCTCGTGAATGGCAAGCCCAACAAGGAGTAGTGTACTGCCTCCCACCCTGAATAGGATGGAGAGGCAGTGCTAATTGGCTGGCTACCTGCAGGATATCCGGAAGGTCATTCATAGAGCCTTCCTCCTTCCTTAAAAGGGAATTTCATCATCTGTTACATTATTTGTTCCTGCATTGGCCCACTGATCATAATCGTCAGTGGATGACTGCTGCTTTTTAGGAGCCTCAAGAAACCTGTACTCATCAACGATAATGTTGTTATATACCTTCCCGTCTTTCTCATTTTGGGATAGGTAACCTGCAACCAAAATTTTCCGGCCTTTAGCTCCTTTTTCGGCCATGGTAACAGCAGGATTTTTTTCCTTGTCGTTACCAAACATACGGCAGGAAACAAAGTCAGTTTCCTTTCTTTCTCCCCACCCGTGGTTAACGGCAATAGAAAAATCAGCCATCTGTTTGCCGTTTTGGGAGTACTTTAGTTCAGCATCTCGGGTCAAATTTCCTTCAAGAACAACAAAACCACCACCGTTTAACAGGATATTAACTTCGTACACTGGAAACTTAATATCTTTTTTGAATCTCAGTGTACCTACGAGAACGATATTTTTACCTTCGCTCTCTTTAATTCTGTCAGCTGTAGCGCCATCCCAGGAAACCTGGATAAAAATATTTGCTCCATCCGGAAGTTCCATTTGGGCTTTTACTCCTGTCTTTACCGTAAAAACCTTTGTGATTTTTCCACCTAATACAGCATTTCTCATGTCCTATTCCACCTTTCTACCTCCGTTAATCGGAGGATTTAAAAAATAATTTTGGCAATAAAAAAGCCCTGCATAAACAGGGCCAATGTATGAATGTTGACTTAACAGGGAGCCCATCCAAAAAAGAGGTATCTCCCATTTTCACTATCCTTATGGGGTTCGGCACGAAGGGTAGCGATTTCATTGCCATTTATATGCCGCTTCTCCATATAGATTGTCAGTGACGTGTGGTACGTCTTATCTGCAAGCATTTGTTTGGCCGCAGCCAGAGCTTCCTTTTTACTCGCATAAACTCCAAGCTCCTTTTCCATCTGGTATATCACATACCTGGTTTGGAATTTTACTTGGGGTTGGTAGTGTTTTACCGCTATTTTGGCGGGTTTTCCCTTAGCGGGACGCACCTCGATACATCCTGTCGGGTCCCATTTATCGTTGTTTTTGAAATACTTCTCCATTGCTTCGGAGTCGTCTTCTGAAAAAGGCAGCTGTACAAACACAAACTGAGAATGCACTTCTTTACTGCCTATTGTTCCGTTATAAGGTTTGTTTCCGTTTCTGACCTGATCCTCTCTTATAGCGTTCTGATATGCTTCTTCTGCATTTTTACCTTCTGAATAAATATAAAATTGTTTGGATCCCATGAGATTCCCCTTTCTCCCCTTTCGGGATTTAAAAATGGTTTTTACGCCCGTAAAGGCACAACAACGATGGTGTAATTATCATCATCACTAGTCTTGAATAATGCAGGAGCCAGTGCTCCACCAAAACTCATAGTGGCTTCTGGCATCATCTTTAACGCATCAATCACATAATGAGCGTTGAAGGCTGTTTTTAACTCTTCCCCTTTGTAGATAAGCGGAAGGGTTTCTCTGATTTCTCCACATTGTTCAGACAGGGCAGAAAGTATCATTCCTTCGCCCACTTCTACTTTTACCGCAGGGACTTTTAGCTTATTGTCTGCAGGCAGGATTAATATCCGTTCCAGGGATGACTTAAAACTACTGTCTACTTGTACCTCCCCAACAATGGTTTTTGGAACCACTGCCATGTAGTTAGGGTATTGGCCGTCGATAATACTAGTGAAAACCTCATAGTTTTCGCCGGTAAATACAATTAAATTTTCATTTTGATTTTTATAAACCGTTACATTGTCATCTTTCAATACTCTGCTAATTTCAGGACAACACACTATATCTCTTATTACAACAATGGGCAAAACACCGACACCCCAATAAAAGCAAAAGGTGGAGACTAAATAAATATTGGCATGAAAAGAATGGAAAGAGATGGCTGTTCATGTCAGATGATTACAGCCTCATAAACTTGAGAAGAATAAAAATCATCCGACACCCTAAATTACAGATTTCAAAAAATCCCTTTTTGCACGAAAAGTATTTTGTAAAAAGGAAGATGAAATTAAAATCACTGGTTGCCGCCAGAAATGGTGAAGAAATGCTTGAGCCGTATGAGCGGGAAACTCTCACGTACGGTTCTTAGACGAGGGAAAGGGAGCAATCCCTTTTCTTTAGTCGATTATCGTTGGCCTGGTTGGATCTCAAGAATGGGAAATTCCGGATTAACGAGATCAATGTCTAAGAAAGGCTGTTCACCAGACAATTCTGCGTGTGAAGGTTTCTTTGGAAGGCTCAAAAATGAGATGTTTTATTACTGCTCAT
>DUNV01000009.1 GCA_012839215.1 Bacillota bacterium | reverse complement strand
CAGTAGCGTTGCATTAAAATTTTAGGCCCCTGTCAAACCATGGCATTCCAAATAATGGGTTACCCTTTATACCCCATATATGGCATATTATTACAGTTTACTTTCCCCCATGTGGTCAAAGGAGCAATCTCTTAAAGGTAGCCCTTTCCACATTTTAACATCAGTGTTTGTTTTAGAGTATTACTGGATCATAGGTTAGATCATCTAAATGATCTGCTTCGCCTGCCATCACCTGCCTTAAGGTTTCTTGATATATCCTTTCATGGTCTACTTTCCGCCGGCCTTGGGAAGTGCGTTTAGCCCTGCGGTAAAGCTTACGGACGAAGCAAGAAAAAGGTTCATACAGACAGGTGTTGAGCAGTCTTTGGATTTGTAGTAACGGCCCTTTGTAACCCGTTTTTAACTGGATCAGCTTTAGCAAACAGTAGGTAATGAGGGCAACGTAGAGTTGCATCTCTACCGCTTGTTGGCTTAATCCATAGAAGTGTTTAACATGCAGATGCTGTTTAATCCATTTGAAAAAAAGTTCGATCTGCCAACGGTAACGGTAGATGTCGCCTATCTCCTTAGCAGTTAGTGTAAAGTTGTTGCTAAGGATAACGACCGGGTTACCTTCAGTATCCGTTGTTTCGATGATTCTAAGGGGGTGGTGCATCCTTGTAAGTCCGTCTTTGCCCAGTATAACAATGCTGTCCCGTTTAATCATCCTACCGGGGGCTAGTTCCTTGATTACCTCTACCAGGGCATTTTTCTTTAGGCGGCTGGCAAACAGTATCCCTTTTTCACAGTAATCATCAAATTTCTGGTAATCAATGTAACCCCGGTCAAAAACATTAAAGGCGCCTGCTTCTTCAACAATCAGGTCATCCATTTGGGTTTTGTCCGCCTTTTTGGCGGGGGTGATGGTTGCAGCATCGGGGAGGACCCCTTGATCAAACAATCTTAACCTCAGGTGTAATTTAATGCCGGCTTTGGTCTTTCTAAAACTGGCCCAGTGGTATCTGGTTAAGCAAAGACTGATTGTTGAGGAATCGATCAAATAAAGACGGCCAAGTCTTTCCCTTATCGGCTTAAATCCTGTCTGCTTGCCTGTTTGCCGGACTAGATCCTGGAATAAGTACTGAACTGTTTTCAGGGTCAAGCTGCGTAGTTTACGGGAAATCTGCGAATAGCTGATGGATTCAAGTTTAATGGCATTGCTGAATTCATTGTTATGAAAGCTGCTGCTGATTTCCCTTAAACATGTTAGCTGTTCAAGTTGGGCAAAGATCATTAAAACAACGAATTTACAGGCCGTTAGCTTTTTGACGTATTTATCAACCTCCAGTTTTTGAAGCAGTTTGTGAAAATTCTTTGAAAATATTGGTTCAAACAGTTGAACAAATGTGGATTTTATAGTATCCTTGCCTTGCATATCGATCTCCTTTATTTTAGGGATTATGGCAAGGACTACCATGTATCTCTATTATAAAGGAGTTTTCTTTATCATGCAAGGTTTATATGGCTGTTTAAACTATTTTCCTGGTTATTTCGTTTAATTGCTTAGTATTTCACCACTTGACAAATTGATTTTCAGTTTATGCAACGATAGTGATAATTTTTATACAAACGAATTTGGTACTGGAATTTGCATCTTTTTGTTACACTTGGATCATGGTCCAGATATAGATATTTAATGTTTCCAAAGTTTTGAAGGGGGGAACTTCAAAGGAGGGAAACATGGTGGGCAGTAATGCCAAAGTGATTCTGGTTGGCAACTTAATAAAGGGGGCAGGTTTGCAGAAAAATGTGCAGAAGATTATGAAAATAGTTTATGGGCGCGCGTGAGATCGGCGCCTGGTTTTATTTAGCCCGGGAAGGGGGGGATTTTACAGAAGGCAGGGTCATGCAAAATATTATTATTAAGGAGGAATTGTAGCATGCCATCAATTTTCTGCGGGGTTATTTGGATGTATGTACTCATCGGGGCTATGTACGTGATCTGCAGCGCAATCGCGTCCAAAAGCAGTACTTAATTCCAGTAAGAAATGTTCCTACTTTATCAGAGGCTTGCGGTAAAAGTTGTTAAAATTCTTTAAATATTGGAGGTTTGCAAATGTTAAGATGGGACATTTTAACTGGAGTACTGGTCTACATAATAGGTTTATCGATTATTATCGGTATTTTTGTGCTAAGAAAGGGACTTGGCAAGAGCGGTGACAGCTATCTTTATGGGGATAAAAAGCTCAGCCCCTGGCTAGCAGGAGTTACTATGGGTGTTTCTGCTATTGGGGCGCTTCACTGTGCCGGCTATATGGAGTCGGCCGCCACATTTGGAATTCTTACATTTTGGTATACGGTTCCCACGGGTTTCTACTTCATTATATTGGGATGTTTTCTGGCAGCGGTTTATCGTAAAATGGGATTTAACACTATTCAGGAAATCTTCGCCAATATATACGATCTGAAAACGAGGGTTATGACTTCCATTATCGGGATGGTCTTCTGCTTTGCCCTCTTATCTTTGGAGACCCAGGGCGGGGCAATAATTACGGCCATTGTCACGGGGATCGATGTCCATACCGCCCTTATTTTCTTTATGATTTGTGCACTAATTTATTTGTTGATTTCGGGTATGTGGCAGGTGACTTACTTAAATATTGTGAACACTATTTTAATGTATGCAGCCGTTGTAGCTGCTTTTATTATCGTAACGTTAAAGCTTCCCGCTGGTTGGGCAGGTGTCGATGCCTTTTATAATAGCCAGGGGCTTTCAGATTTCCTCAGCTTTTGGCCCAAAGATCTTAACCTTATTCTGGGTTTTGCCCTGGCAATAACAATCGGGCAGACTTTGACAGTGCTCACCGATCAGGGGGTTGTGCAATATATTCTTGCCACCAAGGATACTACTTCAGCAAAGAAGTCCAGTTTTATAGCTTTGTTGGTCAATACCCCCTTTGCTTTTTTTACAATAGCCTTTGGGCTTGCAGCCTGGACAATACCCCAATTTGCTGCCGAGGGCCCCAAAATGGCTGGTATGACGATGTTGCTGACATATTTGCCTACTTTTGTCGTGATCCTCGTGTTGGCTGCCTTTTTAATTGCTGTCCTATCTACCTGGGCACGTTGTACGATGGGCATCAGCCAAATTATTGTTAATGATCTTTATCTTGTCCTTTCCAAATCCCCCAACAAACATAAAGCAGTGCCCTTTCTCAGCAGATTGTTGATCGTTGTTGTTGGCGCGGCGGCAATAATACCGGCATTTTATCTCCCGCATATGTTGTTGGCCGGACTCTTTATCTTTGCTTTGGGAATTCCCCTTGTCGTTATGATGGTTATTGGGCTTTACTGGAAAAGGAATTCTAACGTTGCCTTCTATACAATGATTGTTTCCCTGGTAGCATGCTTTGTCTGGGAATACACTGGCCTCCCCGCGGCGCTGGGGGCACCCGAATGGTTTGGTGCAACCTACCTGAGCCTGGTCATTACTTTAGTCCTCGGTGTCGGGCTTAATCTGCTAATCCCCGGTGAAAAGGGTTTTCTGGTTAGGGAAACAAAGACTGCTACCATTAATATGTAGCCAGGCAGACGCATAGATTATTGTTGAATAGGCTTTTTCCGGTGGTAGCAGCATAAAACACAGGCTTGCTGCCACCGGAGCCTACCTTTCATTGATGCCACTGTGAAAAAAGTTTCAACGGCATAGCAGCAAGGAAATGCGGAAATAAGGTCTATGCAGTTGGATCATCTTCATGTTGAGAGGGGTGGTAAATGGATAGCTAATCTGATGTCTGGGGTAGGATTGCGATGGATGGGGTATTTTTGGGAAACGGGTTAGCCTCCACGATCGTGGAAATTTAAAAGAAAGGCGGTTATAGGTAGTGGGTGATCAATTTTTAAAAGCACCATGGGCGGCTAGGCAACCTGGACGTGGATTATTTACTTTGATCGTAACTTTTCTATTCTCCTTTATTATTGCCAGCAGTTTTAGTATCGAGGTGTTTACGGGCTTTTTAGGTTACTACGTTATGTCCTGTATTGGCCTATTTATTGTTATCGGTGCACTGTGGGGAGGCGGATTCATATCAATTGAACACGTTCCCCAGCCCTTTAAAGGAGTGGTGCTTCTAGTCTTTGCACTCTCAGGGGGACTACTGATAAGCTATTTCCTCATCAATTTTATTGGAGGGGGTGTTCTTCATCCCTATCTGACCATTTATACTATTGTGGCAGTTATTACTATGTTTTTTCTCTTTCTCGCCTTTGGCTTTTGGCCATTTAATAAGCTTTCCCTCCCGGCGGCAGGTTTTCTTTTCATTATTTTCGGTTACCTGATCGCGCTGTGTTTGACCCAACTATTCAATTTTAATCTATTATCATATCCTGCGGGGGTTTCTCCTTCACCTATTGCAGCTGTACCTTTTTACCAGGCTGGTGGCCCCCTTTTCGGTTTGCCCGCACCCAGTGGGCCCATTCCCTGGGAACATGCTGCCGCCTATACAGTTTGTTCGGTCGATTTCCTGTGGATGTTTGCAGCACTGGGGATGTGGCCTTTTACCAAACTTAAGATGAAGCAACCACTTTTTGGAGTTGTTGTGTCGGCCTCATGCCTGATCCTGGGTTATATCCTGCTAGCCATAGGCATTCATCTGCTGAAAATTGAGCCACTAACATTTATGTCCTATGCGGTATCCTTTATCTTTGGGGTTCTACTGCTCCTGACGCTTTTCCAGCTGTGGCCGGGAAATACAATAAAGTCAGCTGCAGGGGGTTTTCTTAATATTGTTTTGGCCATAGTGATAGCAATTGTTGGTAATTATGGTATTCGGGCATTTTGCCTCTGGAAGTTTGGCGATGCAATGGTTTATCCCGATGATCTATTTGCCACCAATACAATGATGCTGGCCTTGTTGTTCCCCATGTGGGCGGCATATGGTGATCTGTTCCAGTTTTGGCCCCTGCCCCCGCTGGCCCCGCCGGACGGCGAACCATCCCCATAGATAGGGCCTGCCGTCTAAGCTGGTAAATGCAGCGTGGGAAGAAGTTGATGCCTATCGATCAAAATCCGGGAACAAAAATTCGGCGGTGGATTCCCACTGGAAACAAACTTATCGTGATCATTTCATAACAAGACAAGGAGGTTGTCGAATGTTCAAGGAATATCCTGCGTACAAGGTTGCCGCGGTCCAGGAGAGCCCTGTTTATGTTAACAGGCCTGAATTCTTCGATGTCAATGCTACCCTTGCCAGAGCAGTAAGCCTGATCGAGGAAGCAGGTAGAAACGGTGCCAAACTCGTCGTTTTCCCTGAAACTTTTCTCCCTGGTTACCCCCACTATTCCATGGATATATCCAGCATGGACAATGCCAAAGAGTTTTTCTTCCTTTGGAAACAATACCTGGTTAATTCCCCGATTATACCAGGCCCGGAGAGCGAGGCCATCTGTGCCGCGGCCCAAAGAGCCGGATGTTATGTCGTCATGGGCATGAATGAAAGGGACCCTGTTTACGATGGCCGCATGTACAATGCCATTCTTTATGTGGGGCCTGACGGCAAGGTACTGGGAACACATAGAAAACTTTGTATCACTATTAACGAGCTGTTTTTCCATACCCGTGGTGACGTAACCACGGTGGAACCCTGTGATAATATCCCACTGTTTGATACACCCCTGGGCAGAATAGGCGGGTTAATCTGTGGGGAACATTTCCAGCCTCTCCTCAAACAACATCTGGCGGTTGAAGGTGTACAGGTTCATACTGCCCTCTGGCCGGGAATGAGCATTGTCAAGCCGGTTATGCTGGCTATGACCCAATCGCTTTGCGTTTCGGCAAGATGCTGGGCTGTGCTTGCTGCCCCCTATGTCTCCCCGGATGATGTTCCCGAAGATACCTATGGCAACAATAACTTCCATATGAGTGTCGGCGGCAGCTGTGTGGTCGATCCCTTCGGTAACATTGTCACCGAGCCACTTTATGAGGCCAAAGGCATTGTCTATCATGATATTGATCTGAGCCTTATCCCCATGGCCAAGGCCGATGCAAATATACTAGGCATTTATGATCGCCGGGATGTTCTGGCACTCGTACGTCGTGAGCAGCCATATTCCCCCACAGTTCCCATGGAACGGCTGGAGGGGGGAGGGTTTATGCCCCAATATGACACAGAAATCGATGCCCTGAATAAGCGTATTGCCTGGCTGGAATCCAAGCTGGCCGATAAGGCTGAGGAATAGGCTGCCCAAGAGGCAGATAATGCAGCAAGCGGGTTGAAAAGCAGGGGCCATAATGAAGACAGAGCAGGTAGTATTGTAAGCAGCCTAAATGCGGGCAACACTTTAGTAGTGTTGCCCGCAACCAACTACAGAGATGGCGGTTTTTGATGGTGTTGCCGCCGTGCCTAATGCCCGCTGAAGTGTCAACAAGATTGGAGGGACCATATTGAAAGTGCAACTGAAGATAAATGGCATTTCCAGGGAGGTAGTTGCAGGATCGGGACTTACCCTGCTCGATTTGCTCCGGGATGAATTACATCTGACCGGTACCAAGCAATCCTGTGATAAGGCTGGCCAGTGTGGGGCCTGCACAGTAATCGTCAATGGCAAGGCGGAAAGATCTTGTCTGCTTAAAGTTACTAAGCTCGAAGGCGCCGAGGTTATCACTGTAGAGGGCCTGGGCACGCCCGAGAACCCGCATCTCATCCAGGAGGCGTTTGTCCTTTCCGGCGCAATCCAGTGTGGCTTTTGCACGCCCGGTATGATCATGGCTACTAAAGCACTGCTGGATGAAAATCCGGATCCGGGCACCGAAGAAATTAAAAAAGCGTTACAACGCAACCTCTGCCGCTGCACAGGCTATGTCAAAATTTTTGATGCTGTTAGGTTGGCAGCCCGCTTTTTGCGCGGCGAAATTACCCCGGAGGATGTGCGTCCCGATCCGCATGGCCCCAAGCTGGGTGTTTCACACCCCCGCCCCTCGGCACTGGCCAAAGCCTGTGGAACGGCGCAATTTACAGCGGATATTATCATCCCCGGGGCACTGGAAATAGCGGCAGTGCGCAGCCCACATGCCCATGCCCGAATTCTAGGGATTGACCCCTCGGAAGCGCTGCAAATGCCGGGCGTGGTTGGGGTGATGACAGCAAAGGATATCAAGGGCACAAACCGCCTCAAAATGATTTTTGATGATCGTCCGGTTATCTGTGAGGACAAGGTCCGCTATATCGGTGATCCTGTGGCGGTCGTTGCAGCAAGAACCCGCGACCAGGCCATTGCGGCAGTTCGGGCCGTCAAGGTCGAGTATGAACCCCTGCCTGTTTTGGGCTCGCCCCAGGAAGCCCTGGCCGAAGGTGCGGTACAGATTCATGATCTGCCCAACCTGGTCCATACCCAGCGCCAGATCAAGGGGGACGCCCAAAAAGCACTGGCCGGATCGGCCACGGTGATCAACGGCCGTTTTGTGACACAGGTGAACCACCAGGCCCCTTTGGAACCGGAGGCCTGTGTGGCATATTTCGATGGCGAGGGTGAAGATGCCCAATTAGTTGTTGTCGGGCGCAGTATAGATATTCACCAGCACCTGGCCATGCTGCAGGAAGCCCTGGACTGGGAAGATATGCGTTATGTGGAAGCCTATTCCGGCGGGCAATTTGGCATCAAGGCAGAAATCACCTCCGAAGGCATCACCGCCGGGGCGGCAGTGCATTTCCGGCAACCTGTGCGCTATATTCCCAGCCTGAAGGAATCTATGGAAATGGGCCCGAAACGTCACCCCTTCCATATGGATGTTACCATGGGTGCGGACAAGGATGGGAAAATTACCGGTTACCGTTTCTATACCATCGTGGATAATGGTGCATACAACTCCATTGGGCACGTTATCATCGAGCGCGCCCTTTTGATGCTCTCCGGTTCCTATAACATACCCAACGTCGATGCACTATGCCGCCTTGTTTACACCAACAACCCCTGGGGGTCTGCCGCCCGCGGCGCCGGCCCGCCCCAGGCACACTTTGCCCTCGAATGTTCTATCAACATGTTGGCAGAAGAAATGAAGATAGATCCCCTGGAATTCCGCCTGCTCAATTCACTGCAGCCCGGGCAGACGAAATCCACCGGGAACGAAGTTACAGAATGGCCCTTTCCTGAACTCTGCGAGGCCATACGTCCACACTACGAACGCAGCTGCCGTGAGGCCCGGGAATTTAAAAACGGCGTCTTGCGACGGGGCGTGGGATTGGCCGCCGGTGCCTTCGGCATAGGAGGCCCGGGGGATCAGGCCGTTGCCGCTGTGGAACTCGATGCCGATGGCGGATTGACCATTTTTGCCGCCGCAGCCGATCCCGGAGAAGGTAATGATTCCATGTTTACCCAGTTGGCCTCTGATTTTATGAACATCCCCATTGATAAAATCCGTCTTTCCACCAGGGATACAGGCCTGACGACACAAACAGGGCCGGCTGCTGCCAGCCGTATCACCTATATGGTCGGCGGTGCAATGATCAATGCCCTCGAACAACTTAAGCAAGTGATGGAAGAAACAGGAGCTACAACGAGGTCTGAACTGGAACAGGCCGGGCGCTCCGCCCGCTATGTGGGTACCAAGGCCACTGTGGACAGGGGCCCGATGGATCCACAAACCGGCCAGGGAGCAGCTTTCGAATCGCAGATACATGCCTTGCAGATGGCCGAAGTGGAAGTAAACACAGAAACGGGCGAAGTCAGGATCGTCAAAATGACTACAGCAGTCGATGGCGGCCCGGTGATCCATCCACAGAACTTCGAAGGCCAACTAGAAGGCGGCGCGGACATGGGCGCAGGCTATGCCCTGCGCGAAGAATACATTGCCGGGCAGACCAAAGACTGGGCTACATTCAAGTTCCCCAGCATCAAAACATCATTCGATATGGAACTGATCATCAGGGAAACGCCGCGGGCAAGGGGCACCAAGGGCTCTGTCGGTGTTGGCGAGATGACGATGGTTCCCACCGCCCCGGCTGTCATCAGCGCTATCAAAGACGCCGTTGGCGTTTGGATTTGCGAGCTTCCGGCAACAGCAGCAAAGGTCAAGGAGGCCCTGGCACAAAAGAACTAAAAATTGGGGGAGGCGAGATAAGTGTACAATCCTGATCAACCCAACCCCGATCAGCCAGGTGGATCCCCCCGTAAACATATGCGGACAATAGCCGGGCATGAGGTGCTTTTCGATAGGGAGGGCTTCCTCTGGGCATCGGGAGACTGGAACAAGGAAATTGCCGAGGCCCTGGCTCAGGAAAGCGGCCTGGCATCGCTAGGGGAGGATCACTGGAGGGTAATCTGTTTCCTGCGGGAGTTCTACGACTATAACGGCCGGGCACCGCTCAACCGGGAGCTAACGAAAGGCTCCTCCCTCAGCCTGCTGCAAATTGAGAGGCTTTTCCCAGATGGTATCAAGCGCGGTGCCCGCCGTATTGCCGGATTACCCAATCCTAAGAATTGTCTCTGATAAAGGGAATATTTTATACTAAAGGCAACCCTGTCATGCGCCTTCCCCGGAAAGCACCCTTTGGGGGGGAGGTACGGGAACCCCCGCCGGAATGGAGAAGGGTATGGACGAGAGAATAATTTACCTCGATAATGCAGCAACATCTTTCCCCAAGCCCCGGGGAATGCTGGATAGGATGCTGGAAACCTATATCCGCCTGGGAGTATCCCCGGGGCGGGGGGGCTATGATCTGGCCGTCGAAGCGGATGAGCAGGTCTGGAAGGCAAGACAGAAATTGGCCCGCTTTTTCTCTGCCCCTGATCCGGGGCGTGTTATTTTTACATCCAATGCGACAGAGGCCTTGAACATGGCCATTTTGGGATTGATCCGCCCGGGTGACCATGTTGTTTCCACGCGGCTGGAGCATAATTCTGTGCTGCGCCCCCTTTATCACCTAAAAGAACTGGGATGGCTAGACTATGATCTCATTCCCTTTGATGGCAATGGCCTGATCGATCCACAGGAAATTGCCAAGGCCCTGGAGCCCAACACCAGGTTGGTGATCGTATGCCATGCCTCCAATGTTCTGGGCAGCGTTCAACCGGTTGTTGAAATAGCAGCTCTTTGTCGCTCCCGGGGAGTCCCCTTATTGTTGGATGTGGCACAAAGTGCAGGCCATCTGCCCATTGATATGTCTGGCTGGGGCATTAGCGCTATTGCTTTTACCGGCCATAAGGCTCTCCTGGGGCCGAGCGGCAGCGGTGGGCTAATCCTTTCGCCCCAGCTCGATATCCGGGCAACGCGCTTTGGCGGAACGGGCATCGAATCTAAAAGTCTAATCCATACACAGGATTTTCCCCACCGGCTGGAAGCCGGTACACTCAATCTTATGGGAATTTTTGGCCTTTCCGCGGGACTTGATTACCTCGAGGAGAAGGATTACAGTTGTTTTTGGCAAAAAGAAATGGCCCTGATCAGGCGTTTATATCGGGGCCTAAGTTCCATTGAGGGAGTGGTGATCCATAGTCCGCCACCAGGGAAAGAAACTGTTCCCGTGCTGACCTGTACCATTGGGGGGTTGGAGGCCGGGGATGTTGGCGATATTTTAGATGGCGATTACGGCATTGCTGTGCGTACCGGCCTGCATTGCGCCCCTTTTGTCCATGCCGATTTAGGGACGGGTGATGCTGGGGCGGTTCGTTTCAGCCCTGGTCCCTTTAACACAAACGAGGATATCGATCAGGCTATTGCCGCCATGGCAAACATTGTCCGCCAGACCAACTGCTAGGCGGGCTTTCGGGCCGGCGGCGGCTTGCCTCAGTGATGGAACCAGGGCAAGCCGTGCCACCTATAGAGCCTTCGCAGTTGCTGGGATACAATCGGTCCTTCATTCCAATTTTTCCCGCACCGAATTTACCTTTCCTGCCATGCTGATGGCCCTATCCCGACGATCATCAATGCTAATAGTAGTGCTGACGCGTGCAGCACCGTGCTTAAAGGGAACTTCATGTAGGCGTTGGATCAGGGGCAGGATCCTTTCCAGATCCCCTTCTATAATTGTTCCCATGGCGGTAAGCTCATATTTAAGTCCTGCCCCATGCTGTTCCAGTTCACGTTGGCAGGCAGCGACATAACTGCTCAGACTAGTGTTTCCCGTACCGAGGGGAATTACGGTAATATTTACTATCGACACCAATTTCCACCTCCTTTAGGGTTGCCTACCGGAGCTATCTTATTATTCTTGTGATCATCACGGTATGGTTCCTAGATAGATCGATCATGCTACCCTTGCCTTCACGATTTATATTGACTATGGGGCGCAGGGGTGTGTTAACATGGTAGGCCATAATATAACCTATTTCGCCGGTGTTTAAAACAACCCGGGTTCCCGGTGGGTAAAAAGGGATTTTTTCGGTAAAAAACTTCACTGCATTAAATTCAAGGTGATTGAGACTGCAGCTTGCCATCAGAATTTCTGCGCCTTCATGCGGGAGCAGGGCTGTGCGGTAAACCCGATCGGTAGTCAGAGCATCATAAACATCGGCTACAGCCAGGATAATTGCCCAGGGGTGAATTTCATCCCCTTTTAAGCCCCGGTAATAGCCCGACCCATCTATCTTTTCATGGTGCTGGCTTACTGCTGCCAGCACATTTTCATTGATATGTGGTGTTTTTTTTAACCGCAGGTAGCCAAGCAGGGCATGTTTTTGCATAATTTTATATTCGTCTTCAGTCAGCGGACCCGGTTTCTCCACTATTTTCCTGGGTATATCCAATTTTCCTATATCATGCAGCAATCCCGCCAGGCAAATTCCATTTATTTCGGCAGTGCTGTGGCCCAGGAAATGGGCCAAGGCGGCGGCATATATGGCTACATTTACCGAATGCGAAAAAGTGTAGCTGTCGATTGCTTTTAAAATTGCCACGTGTGATAAAATGGCCGGATTGCGCACTATCTGAGCAGAGATATTTTCTGCAACAGCCTTTATGGCCTGGATATCGGCATACTCAATATTTTTATACTTGCTAAAAAATTTCTTTGTGGTTTCAAATGCCTTGATGTAAATTTTTCTCGTCGTTTCATCGACTGTCAGGGGGAGTGGCTTGATACCGGTTTCGATTGCTGGTGATGATACATCTGCTACGCCGGGAGGTTCGGGAACCATGCATTTTATTTCTTCACCGGCGTGCCTGAAATATTTTAGGCGGGCCAGATGGCGTTCGTCAATGGGGGTTCCGGAGGGGATCAATACAACGCCTGTTTGCGCATGCCTTATATCCTCCGCAAGGACAAGACCCGGGACAAGCTTTTCTATAGGTATTGTATATATCTCTCCCATTTTCTCACCGCCCCTGGTTGTATAAAGTGTTTTCTATATTGCAGCAACTTTGGAAACAGTTCACATCTGCTCCCCGTTGATCCGGTAATACCTACTATATTTCGCTGGCAAGGGCTGGATTCCTGCCATCACGACCCCAATCCCGGCATATTTCATAACATTTTTAATAGCAAGGGGATTCCCCGGAAATTCTTGTCCGATAGTAAAAAATTTTGTATAATTGGTAGAAAGGCAGAAAGAGAGCCGAAAGACATGAGATTGTGCCAAGTTGCCAGAAAATGTGAGGTTGTTTTATGGCTGTAAAATTTCAGGATTATTATAAGATACTGGGTGTTGAGCGCAACGCCACCGAGAAGGATATACGCAATGCCTACCGGAAGCTGGCGCGCCAGCACCATCCAGATTTGCAACCGGCTGAGGGCAAGGAAAAAGCGGAAAAGAAATTCAAGTTGATCAATGAGGCGTATGAGGTACTCAAGGATAAAGAAAAGCGTGCCCGCTATGATCGACTTGGGGCTAACTGGAAACACGGTGATGACTTCCAGGCCTACCAGGGCCAACAGCAGGGATGGCCGGGCACCGGTGCTGGATGGAAAACCTCCCAGGGTTTTGGCGGGGAATTCGATGGTTACACCTTCAGCTTTGGCGGAGGCGCGGATGCAGGAAGTTTTAGTGATTTTTTTGAATCAATTTTCGGCGGGGGTTTTGCCGGTGCGAAACATCGCCCCCGGCGGCCCAGACGCGGCGTCGATATTGACGCGGAGTTGGAGGTTACCCTCGAAGAGATATACGGGGGCCAGGAAAAACAGATCCAATTTTCATTACAAGACTTATGTAAACAATGTGGTGGCAGCGGGCAAGTGGGAAACAGTTTCTGCCCGACATGCGGTGGTAGCGGCCAGGTTGCCGAGGCAAAAACGATCAAACTAAAGGTGCCCCGCGATGCACGCAGTGGGAAAAAGGTACGCCTCCAGGGCCAAGGCGGGGATGCGGAGGCCGGAGGGCAGCGCGGCGATCTATATCTCAAAATCAGGGTGCTTCCCCATCCCCGGTTTGAGCTTAGTGGGGATGATTTGGAAGCCAGGGTGACAATTCAGCCCTGGCAAGCTGTCCTGGGAGATAAAATTATGGCACCAACTTTGGGTGGATCCGTTCGGGTAACGATACCTCCTCGCACCCATAGTGGGTTTAGGTTGCGTCTGCGTGGAAAAGGGATGCCCCGCAGGGATGGCGGGTACGGGGATCTGTATTTACTAGTGGTTGTGGATATTCCTGATCAAATTGGGCCCCGGGCAGAAGAACTTTACCGTAAACTTGCAGAAATAACAGGGTGATGGGAGGAGTATGCCATGAAAAAATACCAGCTGGAAATATATTGTATTGAAGCCGAGGTTCACGAGAGGCTGAACTGGGTGGATTATGATGATGTAGAACTCCCCCGTGAAATGCTCCTGAAGATGGCTGATCAGGGAATTATTGATATCAAGGGCCGGCTTATCAGGGCCGATCATATTGGGCGTGCCTATAAGGCATTACGTCTTCGTAGTTCCCTGGGAGTAAATTTTAGCGGTGCGGCGATAATCCTTGATCTTCTGGATCGCATTGAGCGCCTGAATGAGGAACTCGAACAAAGGAGAAGAAAATATGATTAGAAATGTGTGCGGTTCAAAGTAAATGGCAAAAGGAGTCAAACCGTGAACAAGACCACCTTGGGTATGGCATTAGCCGCCCTCATTATGGTTTTAATTGCTTTTATCAAGGGGGGACTCCCCTTGTTGGCGGAGGTTTTCTTGCCGGTGGGAAAACTCTATTACAGGTTTTCCCATTGCTGATCATCGCTTTTGTTGTAGCTGGTTCAGTTTCTACCCTGATCTCCAAGGAAATGGTGAACAGGTGGCTGGGGGAGGAGGCAGGTTGGAAAGGGCCCTTTTTAGGAACACTGTTGGGCGCCATGGTTCCCGGCGGCCCCTTCTTTTTCTATCCTTTGATGGCTACACTTATAATTTCGGGGGCGAATATAGGCACGATGATCAGTTTTGTGGCAGCTAAAACCCTTTGGTACGTGGGCCGTATACCGATCGAAATAGCTTTTGTTGGTGTGAGAATAACTGTTATTCGTTTTATAATTACCTTTGCTATCCCTGTATTGGCAGGAGCGGCTGTAAACTATTTTTTACCCGGCTATACTGCCAGGATTAGGTCCGAGGTAGAACTGCTGCGGGCTAAAGGTGAAAAATCCGGGAAGGGCGGTATGCAGGATGACTGATGCGGTGATAGTACTCTCCCTTATGGCG
This sequence comes from Bacillota bacterium, assembly GCA_012839215.1. Classification (GTDB taxonomy): domain Bacteria; phylum Bacillota; class Dethiobacteria; order DTU022; family UBA8154; genus DUNV01. The sequence goes on along the minus strand of DUNV01000009.1, from coordinate 28,735 downwards.
GTAATATTTTTATTTATCAACTACCGGCAGGGCAAGCATTTTGAAAGCCTCAAGGAGGCAAAAAAAATGTTTTTATCCATTTTGCCGCTTTTGTTATGTGCATTCGTCATCGTTGGCTTTCTAGATATATTAATACCTGAAAAGGCCTTACAGGCCTGGCTAGGTGCCGAATCCGGCTGGAAAGGTTTAATTTTTGGGCCCATTATCGGCGCACTTATTCAGGGAGGACCTTATGCCTTTTTCCCCTTATTCGATGCTGTTTTCCGTGAGACGGTCACCACCGGGACGGCGATAGCCATGATCACCGCCTGGGGAATGATCAACGTTGGGCACCTGCCTTATGAGTTTACCTTTTTGGGACCCCGTTTTGTGCTGCTTAAAAATGCAATCTATCTGGCTATTCCTTCTCTGACCGGCCTCCTGGCTGATTTTTTGTTTGGTTAATCGTGGACTAGCCTATACGAAACCCCCGTTTCAATCATTTCCTGAATTCACAAAAGATTTCAAAAAGGGTTTTCAAAAGAAAGATAATTTGCAGATAAGATCTAATCCATTGACAAAATATACAGAAATGATTAATATATGGTATATAGTAAGGGGATTCGGAATTACATGAATACCTCGAATACCTTGACAAGGGAGTTGATAAATGCCGGGATAAGCAACACCGAATGTTGGTAGCAAAAGTCGCTGCAAGGGGCTCCGGGTATTTGACAAATTATCCTTAAGGGGGAAATTACATGAAAAAAAGGAATTTGTTTATTATTGCGACCTGTGTTCTGTTGTTGTTGGCACTAACGGTACAGCCGCTCCTGGCTGCGGATGCCGGAAAGGGGTCTGTAACCCTTTCAGCAGCACCGGAAAAAATTGAAATTGATCCCCTCAGAACTGCTGTACTCGTTATCGATATGCAGAATGCTTTCTGCAGCAAGGGTGGAATGTTTGATGTAGCCGGTATGTTTGAGGAGGAAAAGGTAGAGGGCGTTATCAAGGCGAACAAAAAAGTTATTGATGCGGCCAGGGAAGCGGGATCAAAAGTAATATATCTCAGGATGGGTTTCAGGGAAGATTATTCTGATGCCGGTGGAGTCAATTCCCCCAACCCCTTGAAAGAGGTAGGGCTGGTTCTAATGAGTTCCAACCCCGATTGGAAAGGCAAATTCGTGACCCGGGGCACATGGGATTGGGAGATTGCCGATGCGCTTAAACCCCAAAAGGGGGATATAGTCATCGATAAGCAAAGATATAGCGGTTTTTACAATACCGAGCTGGATATTGTATTAAAGACATTCGATATTAAACATGTGGTACTGATGGGAATTGCTACGAATGTCTGTGTAGAGTCTACCCTTAGGGATGCGTTTTTCTATGATTACCATCCCATCCTGGTCAAGGATGCCTGCGGTAATGCAGGGCCGGATTTTACACAGGAGGCTACCATCTGGAATGTGGAAAACCTTTTTGGATGGGTAACAACCTCAGACGATTTTAAGAAGGCACTTTCCTCTAAATAGCGTGAGGCCCAGAGGGCAAGGAAAAATTCCTTGCCCTATTTTTAATTAGGTTTATGATCACAAAGTTTATGGTGGCGGTGCAGTACGGACGGGAGGTTTCCTGTATTTTGGCATGTCTATATGGATGGGTTGCACTTGTATAATTGTTACAACAGCTTAAAAAAACCAAAAAGAAGCCGCCCTTCCAAGTGGTGTTGAAATGGGCGGACGTGGTATTTCCAAAACTGGAGCCGGCAAGAGGACTTGAACCCCCAACAGGCGGATTACGATTCCGCTGCTCTACCAATTGAGCTATGCCGGCTTACTGATTGTTTTTTGTAAGCGGATTATAACATTTTGCCTTCTGAAATGCAAGAGGGCGCCGTTTCTCCGTTTGCTTAAAAACTATGGCTTTCCCCGGGGGCGATGACAAGGCAACGTGAACCTGTTTTATCTTCAACCTTCTTCCTAAATTCCTGGGGATCTGCCTCTACCAGGGGCCAGGTGTTATAGTGGTAGGGGACAACCAATTTGGCCCCAAGAAAGGAAGCGGCATGGACAGCATCATCAATACCCATGGTGTAATTGTCACCGATGGGCAGAAGAGCAATATCCAACGGTGTAAGCTCGCCAATTAGTTTCATATCGCTAAAAAGGCCCGTATCCCCGGCAAAATAGATGTTTTTGCCATGGTAGTTGACCACAAAACCACAGGCATGCCCCCCGGCAATCCCGGAACCATGAAAGGCCAGGGTCAGTTTAACCCATCCGAAGGGAAAATTAAATTTGCCCCCAATGTTTAAAGGGTGGGCGGAGAGTCCCTTTTCCTGCGCATCACTGGAGATTTCTGATATAGAAATAATCGTCGCCTGATTTGCCTTGGCAATTTCATAGGCATCCCCCATGTGATCAAAATGGGCGTGGGAAACGAGTATATAACTCACCTTGAGATCCTCCGGCTTGCGGGTGGCCTGTGGATTTTCCCGTAAAAAAGGATCAAAAACAAGGGTTTCCTTTCCCTCTTCTTCCAATAAAAAACAGGCATGACCGAGAAATGTAAGTTTGGGCATTTTGCCACTCCCTTTGAATATTTTTTCATTTCCAATTATAGCATACTGGCGGGGGCCTGCCAAAGGCATCTGTGTTTTATTGACATCAATGCTTATCTTTACTAAAATAAGATAAATGCAAATAAGTTGCAATAATAAAATACTTGGCTAGGATGGTCAATCCGGATAAATGAAATTTAATTCGGTCAGGTCGTTACCTCTGCTAATCATATTGTTTATATCATCGTTGTTTTGGGCAGGCTGTAGTTCTGCCGGGCTGGATTTGCCTGACAACGGGAGGGGGGCTTCCTCCACCCTGGATGACGAAGGGGGCTCGGTGGTTGCCGTGACGGTGATTACCACTATTTTCCCCCTGGCGGACATAATTGATAACCTTGGGGGGGGAAGGGTGGGTGTGCTTGGTCTTTTGCCATCTGGAGCAAGCCCCCATACCTATGAGCCCACCGTGGAGCTGGCCAAGGCGGTTGCCGGTGCCGATCTGTTTGTTTTTATCGGTGGGGGTGTGGACAATTGGGTGATCAGCCTGGCCCAGGCAGAAAGTGTTGAAACCCTGGAAATTACGGCAAATATGGGCAAACATCTTCTTGGATACAGCCCTCTGTATCCGGACAAGGCAGGCGGGGCAGCCCGGGCAGGCCTTGATGGCAGTGGGCAAGGCGGGAATCAGGAAAACCGCAATGGAAATTATGCCGGTACCCCCGCTGCCAGTGTTCGGGGGGTAGATGCCCCGGGGGCAGGCACTCCGGGACAGGGTTATGAGCAGGGCTCGTTTGATCCACACGTCTGGCTCGATCCGGTTTTGGTCAAAGAGGTAATCGCACCGTTGATCACTTCCAGGCTCAAAACCATAGATCCCGAAGGCGCCATCCATTATGATAAAACTTTGGGGGAATACCAGGAAAAGCTGGAAAGACTCCACCGGGAGATAATTACTACTGTCGATGGATTTTCCAGGAAAGAGTTCATTTCCTACCATTCAGCTTGGAAATATTTTGCCAGACGCTACGGCTTAGAGGAAATTGCCGCGGTGGAACCCTTTCCCGGCCAGGAGCCCTCTGCCAGGTGGCTGGCACAGCTTGTTCGTCTGGCTGAAGAATACCGGATAGATGTCCTTTTTGCCGAACCCCAGTTAAGTTCCAAAGCGGCCCAGGTTATTGCCGGGGAAATAAAAGGACGCGTGTTGATACTCGATCCACTGGGGGGGGCGGGGATTGAAGGCAGGGAGTGTTATATTGATTTAATCCGCTCTAACCTGGAAACCTTTCAGGCGGCCTTGGAATAATGATAAAGTAGTAGAGTTAATGAGAAGGGTTTTAAACGGGGGGGAGAGGCAGGATGCTGACCTTAAAGTTTTGTGGCGGGGCCAAAACTGTGACCGGTTCCTGTTTTTTGCTGCAAACGGAAAGCATAAAGATTTTAGTAGATTGTGGGATGTTTCAGGGGGGTAGGGAGCTGAGGGAACGAAACTATGGGGATTTTCCTTTTGATCCGGCAGAAATTTCCGCCTTATTTCTTACCCACGCCCATATCGATCACAGCGGTCTGATACCTAAACTGGTTAAGAACGGTTTTCGGGGGAACATATATGCGACCTGTGCCACAGCGGATCTTTGCCGCATTATGCTCCCTGACAGCGGGCATATTCAGGAAATGGAAGCGGAATGGCAGAATCGTAAGGCCAGACGGGCCGGGAGACCGGAAACCGAACCTCTCTATACTGTCCAAGAAGCGGTTGATGCTTTGGAATATTTTGTTGAGGTGGATTATGATAGGATCATGGTCCTGGACTTTGGACTTTCATTCCGCCTGAGAAACAGTGGCCATATCCTTGGCTCGGCTATTATTGAACTATGGGTAACCGATGAAGGGGACAGAAAAAAACTGGTTTTTACCGGCGATTTGGGCAGGAAGAATCAAAGTATTATCTGCGATCCGGACATCATCGAGGAAGCAGATTATTTACTTTTGGAGGGCACCTATGGCCAAAGGTTTCACGAAGGTGAAGAGGAAAAGACCGATCTGCTTAGGGAAATAATTAATTCAACCCTGGAGCGGGATGGAAACATCGTTGTTCCTTCTTTCGCCGTGGGCAGGACCCAGGAGCTTTTATACATACTTAACAAACTCATCGAAAGGGGCGAAATTCCTCCCCTGCCGATCTATATCGACAGTCCCATGGCTATTCGTACCACGGACGTTTTTATCGAACATGCCGAATGTTTTGACCTGGAGATGAGAGCCTGTATGGCCCGCGGGGAAAGTCCCCTGCACTTTCCGGAGGCGTTTTTTACCCCGAAAGTGGAGCAATCACGGAAGATCAATGAGATTGAGGGGGGTGCCCTGATCATTTCCGCCAGCGGGATGTGCGATGCCGGTCGGATCAAACACCATCTCAAACATAATCTCTGGCGTCCCGGATCGACTGTTCTCTTCGTGGGTTACCAGGCGCAGGGGTCCATGGGGCGTTATCTTCTCGATGGGGCCGATAGGGTGACGCTCTTTGGGGAAGAAATAAAGGTTAGGGCACGCATTGCCTCCATCGGAGGTTTTTCCGCGCATGCCGATCAAAATGAAATCCTGGAATGGGTTGGGAAAATCAGGGATTTCCCTTCCCAGATTATCCTTATCCATGGAGAAGATGAGCCCCTGCAACATCTGGCGGCCCTGTTGGAGGAAAAGTACGGGGCAGAGGTCTATATTCCATCTTATCTGGAGGAAATATCCCTCTTCCCACTGGGGATTCCCGGAATGGGAATTAAAGAAGAAATTTCCGCCCGGATCAAATCCAGGGAAATTAGAGATTTATGGAAAGAAAACAGCAGATTTTTTGCCAACAGGTTAAGCGATTACTTGGAAAAGGAATGGGATATCGGGCGCCTCGAAGCCTTGGAAGAGCGACTGGGCTTTTTACTCAGGCAGATGGAAAATGAGAGCAATTATATGAAAAGTTCTCCCCTTATCTTTGCACCTCCCCAGGTGGAGGTCCTCGGCGACAAACTGCAGGATGGCGATGCACATGAGGATAAGGGGGCCTAGTCCGGTAGTTTGGGGCAGGTCTTTTGGGGCCGGTGGAGGGCCCCCGGGCAATCTTGAGGCGACCAGGATTGTTTCCCGGGGCGTGTTTATTTACTAAAGGAGTGTCGGTCTGTGCCAAAGGAATTGTCGATCCGGGAAATTATGGAACTAATTCCCCACCGTTACCCTTTTTTATTGCTGGATCGCATTACGGAGATGACAGCAGGGAAAAGGGCTGTGGGCTACAAAAATGTTACGATTAATGAACCTTTTTTTGCGGGCCATTTCCCCGGACAGCCAGTGATGCCGGGGGTGCTTATCGTGGAGGCTATGGCGCAATTGGGGGCGGCAGCAGTTCTAAGCATGGAGGAATTTAGGGGGAAACTACTCCTTTTCCGGGGTTTTAACAATGTGCATTTCCGTGGCGTTGTCAGCCCCGGTGATAAGCTGCACCTGGAGGTAACGCTGACGGCAATCAGGGGCCGCGTGGGCAGGGGAAAAGGAGTGGCCAGCGTCGATGGCAAGACCGTTGCCTCGGGGGAAATTACTTTTGCCATAGCGGAGCGGGGCTAGCACGTTCCAGGCTGGCCTTACCCGGGTGTCAATATTGCTTTCGGCCTGGCGGCGCTTTTTGCTGCATTGACTTTTTACTGAGCATATATTATGATTTTTCCATTGGAAGATTAAATTAAATTTGAACTCTTATCAAGAGCGGGGGAGAGACGGGCTCTATGAACCCCGGCAACCGGACCGATCCAGCGGCCCCGTTAACCAGTGGCCCAAGGGGATCGGTCGCCCGGTGCCAAATCCCACAGGGCTGGTAGCCATTGTTTACCGGCTATCCTGGGAGATAAGAGGTTTGGTTTTTTAAGGACCTCTGCCTTCCAGGTGAGGTCTTTTCATTTTTATTTAAAAGGAGGAATTATTAAGTGATTAAAAATAGCGGTACTGCTTTGTTTACTTCGGAATCTGTAACCGAAGGACATCCCGATAAGATTTGCGATCGCATTTCCGATGCGATTCTTGATGCCATTATGAAGGAGGATCCCCAGGGCAGGGTAGCAGTGGAGACCCTGGTGACGACAGGACTTGTTCTCGTTGCCGGTGAGATCTCCACCAGCTGTTACGTGGACATACCCAAGGTTGTCCGCCGGACCGTCAGGGACATCGGTTACACCCGGGCAAAATATGGTTTTGATGCAGATACCTGCGCTGTGCTAACATCGATCGATGAACAATCGACGGATATTGCCCTGGGGGTGAACCGGGCCCTTGAGGTCAAGACAGGTGAGGAGAAGGAGGAGGCTTACAATCTAACCGGGGCCGGGGATCAGGGCATTATTTTTGGCTTTGCCTGTAATGAAACGCCCCAACTGATGCCCCTGCCCATCTATCTGGCCCATAAACTTGTTTTGGCCATGACTAAAATTCGCCGGGAAAAAGTTCTTACTTACCTGCGGCCCGATGGTAAATCCCAGGTTACTGTGGAATATCGGGATGGAAAACCTGCCCGTATCGCTACCGTGATTCTTTCCTCACAACATAGTGCTGACGTGCCCCTGGCACGTATGCGCGACGATCTGATCGAACAGGTGGCCAAAAAGGTCCTTCCGGCCGAGCTGCTGGACAAGGATACCAAATATTATGTTAACCCCACCGGACGTTTTGTTATTGGTGGCCCCCAGGGTGATGCCGGTGTGACCGGGCGGAAGATCATCGTGGATACCTATGGGGGATATTCCCGCCATGGCGGGGGAGCCTTTTCCGGAAAGGATCCCACCAAGGTTGACCGTTCGGCAAGCTATGCGGCGCGCTATGTGGCCAAAAATGTGGTGGCTGCCGGGCTGGCCGATAAATGCGAGTTGGAACTGGCTTATGCCATTGGTGTGGCCCGCCCCGTTTCTGTTCTCGTAGAAACATTTGGTACAGAAAAGGTTCCCGTCGAATTAATCGAAAACCTCATCAATAGGCATTTTGACCTGCGTCCGGCTGCCATTATCGATCAACTTGATCTGCGTCGCCCTATCTACACGGCCCTGTCAGCCTATGGGCATTTTGGCCGGGACGATCTCCACCTGACCTGGGAAAGGACGGACAAGGCAGATATTTTGCGGCAGGAAGCCGGCATCAAGGGATGAAGGGGCATTTCCAGGTAGAGATTATGCAGCAGGGTTGATGGGTTTTCCTTGGGTATTAATTATTGAACAAACCGGCCTGGAGGGCTTTTAAGTGGAAATTGTGGAAGGAATACTGACACGTATCACCTTTTATAGTGAAGGGACCTCCTATCTGGTTGGGCGGCTCAGGCAGGAGAATGGGGAAACAGCTACCTTTGTGGGGTATTTCCCTGCCCTCAGGGAAGGGGAAACACTATCCCTAAAAGGGGAGTGGACGGTCCATCCCCGTTATGGAAAACAGTTGCAGGTCAAGGAATGGGAAATACTCGCACCGGCAACTGTTAGGGGGATGGAGCGTTTTCTCGCTTCCGGAATAATTAAAGGCGTGGGGCCCCATCTGGCCGCGCTGTTAATAGAGCACTTTAAAATGGAGACATTGGAAATTATCGAACAGGCCCCGCAAAGACTTATGGAGGTTCCCGGCATCGGGGCTAAACGGGCAGCTTTTATACACGAGGGTTACCTGAAAAACAAGGAAATAAAAAACGTTATGCTCTTTTTGCAGGAACATGACGTCAGTCCTGCTATTGCTGCCCGGCTGTTCAAGTTTTATGGCACGGAGACGATCCCCGTGCTGAAGGAAAATCCTTATCGGCCTGCAGATGAAGTTCCCGGCATGGGGTTTCTGACAGCCGACAAGATTGCCAGGAAATTGGGGCTTTCCGCCAGTTCTCCCCTGCGTATCAGAGCGGCCCTTCTTTACTTGCTTAACCGGGCAGCCGACGATGGGCATGTCTATCTTCCGGAAAAGGAACTTTTAGAGAAAGTGGTGCCCCTTCTCCAGCTGGATAATACCCCGGAAAAACTTTTTTATGAATCCATCGGGCAACAGTTGGATGAACTTGCCGCGGACAAGCGACTTTTCTTTCGCTTGGATGACGCTGGGGAACGGCTCGTTTATGCGGCCCATTTTTACCATGCAGAAAAGGGATCGGCGCAAAAACTAATGATGCTGGCAAAGGGCCGGCATTTTCTTTATTCGCCCGGGGATGATGTTCTCAATGGGGAGATTTTGCAAGGTGAAAGACTAGAGCTTGCTGCTGAGCAGGTTGCCGCAGTCAGGGGTGCCTTCAAAAATGGCGTGATGGTCATCACCGGCGGCCCGGGAACGGGGAAAACCACCACCATACGGGCGATGATCAGTTTATTCAGGCGCTATGGGCAGAAAACTTTGTTGGCGGCCCCCACAGGAAGGGCAGCCAAGCGTATGTCCGAGGCTACCGGCATGGAGGCGTGTACCATCCATCGCCTTTTGGACTACAGCCATGTGGAGGGGGAGGGCCCCAGTTTCCAGAAAGATGAAAAGAATCCGCTTGAAGCCGGGGTTATCATTATCGATGAGGTTTCCATGATCGATCTCCTCCTTTTTTATAGCCTGCTGAAAGCAGTACCTCCAGGGTGTCGTCTGGTGCTGGTCGGGGATGTGGACCAGCTGCCTTCCGTGGGGGCGGGGAGCGTGCTCCGCGACGTTATTTCCTCTGGGGTGCTACCCTGTGTCCGCTTGCAAACCATTTTCCGGCAGGCCTCCAGGAGCATGATTACTATCAATGCCCACCGTATCAACCAGGGCAAGTTTCCCATTTATAACCGTCGCCGGGAAGACTTTTACTTTATAGAGGAAGATGATCCCGAAAAGGTAGCCCATCTTATTGTGGAACTTTGCCGGGAAAGGATCCCCCGTTTTACCTCCTTTGATCCCATGGAGGAAATACAAGTGCTTACGCCAATGCGCAAGACCCTGGTCGGGGTTGAAAGGCTCAACCGGCTTTTACAGCAGGGGCTCAACCCTTCTGCCGGACATAAACCAGAGGTAAACTATGGCAGCACAATATTTCGCTTGGGCGATAAGGTAATGCAGGTTCGCAACAATTACCGCAAGGAGGTTTTCAACGGTGATAGTGGACGTATTACGGCCATTAATGCCGCGGAGGGTGAACTCAATGTAACCTATCCCGATTCAGGTACGCTGCGCCACGTGACCTATGATCTAAAGGAACTTGATGAACTTGCCCTGTCCTATGCTGTTTCCATTCACAAAAGCCAGGGAAGCGAATATCCTGTCGTGATTATGCCCATGGTCACGCAACATTATATCCTGCTGCAGCGCAATTTGCTATATACAGGAATTACCAGGGCAAAAAGGATGGCTATTTTGGTGGGCACCTCCAGGGCGATTGGTATGGCTATACATAACAATAGGGTTGAAAAAAGATTTAGTGATCTTGCCGGGCAATTGAAACTGAAGGCGGAGATTCGGTAGGGGCGGGCCACTACCACTTCCCTCCGGTTGTTGCTGCGCTGCCAGGGAAAGAAGCTGCCCCGGCGCATAGTGCCGAATGGAGTCGTATTATGGCCAAAACCAGTGGCGGCCTTCCTATCGGAGCTGCTTTGCTGGGCAGGCTACACTTTACTCATTTTATTGATTTTTAGGTAATGGATGATTTCTTTGTCCAATTGCTCGGATATTTCGAGCATCTCACTACAGATCTGTTTGTTCTCATCATAAATTTTATTGAGCTTTTTTTTAAGGTGCCATATTTCTGCCATTGTTTGAGATTGTTCTATTGTTTGTCCCATTGTTATACCCTTTCTGCCGTAAACAGTGCTATATTTTTCCCGCAAAAGGGTTATTCAACATAAAAGTCCACTTTCCTGCTCATAAAGAAATATATTTCAGATTATCCAAAATAATGTTGTTAAAAGTGGGGGGTTTCTATTGTCTCTGGGAAAAATGCTGCTTAAAATGTTGTTTCCGCCGCGCTGCCCTTTTTGCCGGGAAATTCTTGGGGAGATTTCCTGGGAGAAGGTAGATTATCCAGACTGGGCAAGGAAGGAGTCGGCTTCCGGGGTAATCTGCAGCAGATGTGCTGTTTCCCTTCCCTGGATTGTCATGGGCTGCCCCAGGTGTGCCGCCGAACAGATGGGTAGGGTTGGTTGTTCGTGCAGCGTCTACGACTATGCTTTTGACAACTGTTGCGCTGTGGGACGCTATACTGGGAAGGTTAGGAAAGCCCTGCACCTTTTCAAGTACCAGCAAAAACAGTGGCTGGCGGAGCCGCTGGGCCGGCTATTATCGTGGAAATTGTCTTCCCAGGACTGGGCCGGCACTATTGAGGCTGTTGTTCCGATACCCCTGACGCCCCATCGCCAAAGGAGGCGGGGATATAACCAGGCTGCATTGCTGGCTGGTGTTGTGGGCAGGGAACTGGGGGTTCCCCTTTTGGATATTTTGCAACGGGTTCGGGAAACGGAAAGCCAGGCCGGATTAAAACGTGAAAAACGGTGGGAAAACATGAGGGATGCTTTTCGTTGCCGGGGGGAGACGGGGCGCTATGGCCATCTGCTCCTGATCGATGATATCCTCACTACGGGGGCCACCGCCCATCAGGCCGCCAGCGTAATAAAAACCGGGGTGGCCGAAAGTGTCAGCGTAGCAGTCTTTGCCCGCTAGCCGGCAAAGGGGCTAGATGGCCCCAACTCTTTTCCAAAGCAAAAACAGGGCGCCAGCTGCCGCGCCAAAAACAAAGCCCCCGATATGCGCCCACCAGGCCACGGTCTGAGCACTGCCTCCAACAAGCAAAAAGGCGTTAAAAATTTGCAGGAAAAACCAAAAGATGAGGAAAAATTTGGCCGAGATGCGGGCGGTTGTAATGAAAAAACCAATGGGAATAAGTGTCAGTATGCGGGCGCGCGGATAAAAAATAAAGTATGAACCGAGGACTCCGGCAATGGCCCCGCTGGCCCCGATGACCGGCACCGGGGAGGCGGGTTCCGTAAAGACGTGCGCCAGGCTGGCGGCAACGCCTGCGGCCAGGTAGAAAAGCAGGTAGCCGGCATGCCCCAGGCGATCTTCCACATTATCGCCAAAAACCCAAAGGTAGAGCATATTGCTGAGCAGGTGAAACCAGCTTCCATGGAGAAAGATAGAGGTAATAAAAGGAAGATATAATTCCGCAGTTACAATGTCCGTGGATAGTTCAAAAAAACGTAGGGGAATAACCCCATACTGCATAAAGAGCAGAAATGTTTCCTCCCGGCCCATTGCCGATTGATAGACGAAAATAACAGCATTAAGCACGATCAAGGAAATATTGATGATAGGAAATCTTCCGGGGCGTAAATTATCGCGGAGAGGAATCATATCCTTTGCCCCCTGTTCTTTATAGTATGATGCCACCGTAAAAAATGTGTGGATGTAGAGTCAGGGAATAGAATTATCAGTAATGATCATATCATACCCGCCCGGATGAGAGAATAATAAAGAAACAAATTGCCTACCAATCGGGGGCCGAAGATCCAAAATGCCGGAATAAACAACGGGGTGAATTATTTCTTGGTAAAAGAAGGAAAGATCAATGCGATTCAGGGCGGGCGGCAGGTTATCTCCCCCTCCTACCTGGCAAAAATTTTGCGGGAAAAGGGGCTGGCCCCCCGCCGTTCTCAGGGGCAGCACTTTCTTGTAGATGAAAATATCCGGGAAAGGATCCTAGCGGCAGCTTCACTTAGTGGGAATGATTATGTATTGGATATCGGGGCCGGCCCCGGAGCTCTTTCCCTGGCTATGGTGGACAGGGTTGCCGGTGTTATTGCTATCGAACAGGACAGGGGGCTTGTGGAGCTACTGAAGGAAGAAGCGGACATTCGGGGCCTAGGCGGATTAAAGATCATCCAGGGAGATGTCCGGCGTCTAGATTTGGAGGAACTTTGCTGGCAGCACTGGGGGGGGGCAGTGCCTGGCCGGAAACTCGCAATGCTTAACATAAAGGTTGTCGCCAACCTGCCCTACTACCTGACCACACCGCTCCTCTTCCAGCTCTTGCAAAGCCGGTTGCCACTTAAATCCCTCGTTCTGATGGTACAGCTGGAAGTGGCGCGCCGCATCAACGCCGAGGCTGGCCAAAAAGACTATGGCCTCTTGACAGTCCTCTGCCAATATTATACGAAACCCAGTTTTCTATTCAAAGTATCCCGGGGGGTGTTTATGCCCCGCCCGGCAGTCGATTCGGCAGTAGTTTTGCTGGAACCTGGGGCACGGCCAAATGTGCAGGTTAGCGAGGAAACCCTCTTTTGGGAAATTGCCAGGGCCGCCTTTCAAAAGCGGAGAAAAACAATTCTCAATGCACTGGATGGCGTGGCCGCGCAGGGAAAGGCCCAGTGGAAGGAGCTGCTAAAAAAGGCAGACATTGAGCCCGGTTGCCGGGGAGAAACCCTCAAATTGGCGGAATTTGCAAAGTTGAGCGAGATACTTTATAATAAAGTTGTTCCTTAAGATTATGTCGACCCGTGTAGGAATAAATGGAAAGAAGGTCATTTAATGATTTTTACAAGCCCTACTCGTGGGAAGATGACGCTGGAGGAAACGTTCAAGGAGATCATAACTTACGTCGGGGAACAACCCGGGGAACAGTACAAGCTAATCATCGGGACAGACTCTCAGCCCCATTATGGGGCCGAGGTAAACTTTGTTACTGCTATCATCATCCACCGAGTTGGGAAAGGGGGGCGCTATTTTTACCGGAGCGAAAAACAGCGCTTTTTACAAAGCATGAGACAAAGGATCTTTTATGAAACATCCCTCAGCCTCGATATTGCCGGGCGGTTTTCTTCACTGTTATCAGAAAACGGGTTTTCCCATCTGAATGTGGAGATACACATGGACGTGGGCACCCGCGGCGATACCCGGGAACTAATCCGGGAAATGGTGGGCATGGTGGCTGGCAGTGGCTATGATGCCCGGATTAAGCCTGACTCATATGGTGCTAGCAAGGTCGCTGACAAATATACAAAATGAGCAAGGTAAATGGATAAAAAGCGTAAAAATAAGAAAAATCCTTGACATTGGCCCTAATAACTGTTAAAATCCCCGGTTCTCTTGACAAAATAGCGTATTTATGTTAAAATTTCTTTGAGGTGATGCTACGATGGTCGCAAAAAACACCCTGTTGCAGATCCGCAAAGAATTGGAAACTCATGTAGGGAAAAAGATCAAACTGCGGGCAAACAGGGGGCGTCGGAAGTCCTATGAAAAAGTAGGGGTTCTGGAAAGCACATACCCTTCTATTTTTGTAGTTCTGGTTAACGAGGAAAACTACCATCAAAGATATTCATTTAGCTATGCCGATGTACTCACTGAAACCGTTGAGCTTAGTCTTTGCGGCGGTGATAACAGAATGATTGCTCTTTGCGCCGAAAAATAACATTGTTATCATCTTTGTTTGTTTTCTATTCCCGTATTTTCTAAAATTGAAAATACGGGAATATATTTTTTTGGGACTTTTTGCCGTGTCATATCTTCGTCACTTCTCTAATAACTATAGTACGTGAAGGCACATGCCGTGATTGAGGAGGGATGAGATGATGGGACGGAAAACCTTAAAAGAGGGAAAAACAGAACTTTTGACAACCAGACTTGACTTTACCTCACTGGTTGGGGAATCTGTTCTACGTTTCTTTTTAACAAAAGATTTAATTATTGAAGAAGGGCCGGCTAAGGATAATGATCGGCCCATTCCGCTGGGCGATCTAAGCGCACGGGTCAGCTTGTTCGAAATGGGCATCGAGGAAAAGGATAAGGCTTTCATCCAGGGTAAGGTGGAAGGAAGGGCCGTTTTTTATTCTGCTGTGGGGCCCAGGGAGGTGGGATGGGAAACAGAAGATTTCTTCAGGGAAGCTGGGGTTCCGGGTGCCCTGCCGGGAATGACGGTGAGCGGGCATGGGCGCATCACATTTCTGGAAAACAGCCCCGAACCCCTGGAAGCAGAAGGCAAATGGTTATACCAGCTCCAGATGGAAGTTGAAATATTGCTGGCAATTTCGGATCCACAACAACTTGAAATTGCTGTCGGCGCAAAAAATATTCTTCCCGAGCAGGTTACCCGGGAGGTAATCTCTGCTGAGGAATTGCTGGGGGAAAGGGATGTTTCCCAGATTCTGACTAGTGAATTGGATTTTCCGGAGCAACTTAACTACATTAAAACCCTATCCTGCAGCCTGGCTGATTTTTCACATGAGGAAACCAAGGAGGGCTTTTTGATCAAAGGCGAGGTGGCCGTGATGGTCTACTTTGTCGCCGGTAAGGAAAGGGGCTTTCGGGAGGATAGGCTGCCTTTTTCGCAGCAGGTTTCATTCCCGCTGAAAAAGGGGGCGGAAGCCGCTTTTTACCCACGGGTGGAATATGTTTCCCATGATTTGCTGGGCAAAAAGGCCCGGCAAAGGATCTCGTTGGATATTTATCTAAGGGTTACCCATATGATCCAGCAGGAGGTCCTTGCCGATATCCGGGAAGGCGAGGTCAAGAAGGAGTATCTTTTGCTACAAAAGCCCCTGGGAGTAGTCCGGGAGCCGCTGGAACTGGTGCAAAGATTGACCTTTCCCTATCCCCAGGAAATAACTGCCGGCCCCTGCCGCCTGATGGAGTTTCAGGTTGAAATCAGGGAAAATGCTGTCATCGCCAGCGGGGTTTTGGAAAAGACTATTTATTATGTTCCTGCACCGGAAAGGGAGCGGGGAGAGGGGGAGGAGGAAAGCCAGTGGCCGCTGGCGATCAAGATAGAGGAAAATTTTGATCGTTCCCTGCAACTACCCGGCCTTAAGCCCGGCAACAGCGCTATGGTTTATTTCGATCCGGGTAAAACGGAATTTGCTCCGGTGGAGGGAGCCACCTTGCAGGTTACCCATGCGGAGCTCATGGCCCGGACCTGGGAAATGAATGAATATCCCGTGGTGATACCCTATCGTGTGCCTCCCGAAACAAGCCTGGTCATCTATGCAGTCCGTAAGGGCGATACACTCCTAAAAATTGCCCGGATGTATGGTGTAAAAACATCTACCATCATAGAAGCCAACAGCCTGGGCGACGAATCCCCCCCGCCAGCCGGGAGCAAACTATTAATCCCGCTATTTTACTGACACATCACGGGTGCAACACGGGGACGGTTCTCCTGTTGCAATCTTTTTTCAATCCTTTTTCAAAAAGAATGGAAATGCAACAGGAGAACCGTCCCCGTGTTGCACCTAGCGCTTTATCGTTTCCGCAGCAGGCGGAGAAGGGGGAGACCGAGTCCCAGTACTGCTACGGTTTGGCCGGCCCCAATGGTTAGGACCGTCGGCCAGTAGGGGACAGAAAAAAGCAAATACAGATAGAGGCTAACTAAAAAAGCATTGAGGACGATAGGGCTCAGATAGGCAATGACGCTTCTATGACGGAAACGATAGGTTATGTAGGCAGCCAGCAGCGTGGTCAGGCTGCCAAAAACAATATCCGCCGCCCCGAAGGGGCCCAGAAGATTAGCCAGAAAACATCCCAAAAAAAGCCCGACGATTGCCTCGGGAAATAAAATGGGCAGCAATGTCAGTCCTTCAGCAATCCTTACCTGTACGGGACCAAAACTAATGGCTGATAGCAGGAAGGTAACGGCTATATAAAGGGCTGCAATGATCCCCGCCCGCGTTATATGTAATACAGTAGTGATCTTACCGTGCTGTTTTTTTTTGTCCATTTTTGCCTCCTCTCTAGGCAACACGGGAGTGCAACATGGGGACGGTTCTCCTGTTGCAATCTTTTATCAATCCTTTTTCAAAAAGAATGGAAATGCAACAGGAGAACCGTCCCCGTGTTGCACCTGTGCGGCGCCGCAGTCCGCGATCGGCGCTTTCCTCTTCCCAGTCTTTTATCAATATGATATACTTAACACTATAGCAAAAATGTTTTCCGTGAACAAGCAACCTTGTCCCCCGGGACAGGAATTTCGGAAAGGCAGGTGCCCCCAATTGATTAAAAGAACATATGCGGAGATCAACGAAAAAATCCGGGCCGGAAAAGCAGTTGTTGTTACTGCGGAAGAAGTCATTTCTATGGTTGAGGAAAGGGGAATAGAAGAGACTGCATCCCATGTCGATGTAGTGACCACGGGCACCTTTGGACCTATGTGTTCATCCGGCGCATTTTTAAACCTGGGCCATCCCAAACCACGCATGCGCATGAGCAAAATTTATCTTAACGGGGTGGAGGCCTACGCGGGAATTGCTGCTGTGGATGCCTATCTTGGGGCAACACAAATACCGGAAACAGATCCGGCCAACAAGTCCTATCCCGGCCACTTTAGCTATGGTGGCGGGCATGTTATCGAGGATCTCGTTGCGGGCAAAGAAGTGTTGCTGGACGCCTCCAGTTATGGCACCGATTGTTATCCGCGCAAAAGTTATGAAAAGGCTGTTACACTGGATGATATGCCTTACGCCGTTCTTTATAATACACGCAACGCTTATCAGAATTATAACGTGGGAGTCAATCTTTCCGAGCGAACGCTTTATACCTATATGGGCATTCTCAAGCCTAACCTGGGAAACGCCAATTACAGCACGTCAGGGCAGCTTTCCCCACTGCTCAATGACCCCTGTTACCGTACCCTTGGCCTGGGAACAAAAATTTTCCTGGGGGGCGGTGTGGGTTACATCAGTTGGTTTGGAACGCAACACTCTCCGGAAGCGCCCCGGGGCGAAAATGGAGTTCCCACTTCCCCGGCGGGGACGCTGGCCGTCATTGGCGATTTAAAGCAGATGTCCCGGAAATGGTTGCGGGGGGTGAGCCTGCTTGGTTATGGTGCCTCGCTAATGGTGGGACTGGGAATTCCCATTCCTATCCTGGATGAGGAAATTTTAAAATATACGGCGGTAGCCGATGAGGACATTCTTGTTCCTGTCGTGGACTATAGCCAGTCCTATCCCCAAGGGCTGGGCGAGGTACTGGAGAGGGTCAGCTTTGCCCAGCTGCGCAGCGGGCGAATAACCCTGGGGGATAAGACTGTCCCTACGGCCTCCCTTTCGAGCTATGCCGGGGCCAGACAGATTGCCGGAACGCTGAAGGAATGGATCCAAAAAGGCGAGTTTTTCCTCACTGAACCTGTCTTTACACTTCCCCTGACAAATGAAGGGGTCGATTATAAAAGAAGCGTTGGAGGGGAGCTTCTATGAGAGAAAAAATGGTGCTGTATTTCCCAGAATCTGTGGTGGAACATCCTTTAACCTATTCCCTAATCAAGGATTTCAATCTAATGGTCAATATCCTGAAGGCAAATATTAATCCTAAGATGGAGGGCCGCATTGTAGCAGAGATCAGCGGTGATAAGGATGATTTCCGGGCCGGGCTAGATTTTCTGCATTCCCGGGGAGTAAAAACCCTTCCCCTCGAACAGGAAATCATTTGGGTGGAAGAGCGCTGCACCCATTGTGGTGCCTGTAGCGTGATCTGCCCGGCTGGTGCCCTTGTCATGGAACGCCCCGCCATGCTGGTCCACTTTGATGGCGAAAAATGCATCATTTGTGAACATTGCATCACTGCCTGTCCTTCCCGGGCCATGGAGGTCCGCTACTAGGATGGATCACGCCCGAAGAAATTATCGCCGGGGGCTCTGTCCTGAGGGTATGAGCTCCTTTTCCATGGCAATCAGGGAAACAGATCTTTGGGTAGCAGTGGGCGGCCATACCCCCGAGGTAGAGCCCGTAAGCAAAGATTTTCAGAATGAATTTGCAACGTTTGTCTGGCGGCAAAGACGCCTCCTGGAGGAATATATTGCCCAGTTTCCTTTTTTTGGGGAAACCTTTGAACCCTGTTTGGCCAGTCCCGGGGCCCCTCCAATTGTTCTCCTAATGGTCCGGGCAGGAAACATTGCCGGGGTGGGACCCATGGCTGCGGTGGCTGGTGCCTTTGCCCAGCTTGCGGGGGTCTGGTTGCTTAGAAAATATCCCCAGGTTATCGTGGAAAATGGCGGGGATTTGTTTGTTTTTTGCCTGCATAGGGTAAAAGTGGGTATCTATGCTGGCAGCTCGCTGTTTAGCGGTAAGCTGGCCGTGCGTTTGAAGCCGGGCGGTCCTTGGGGGCTGTGTACTTCCTCGGGAACGGTGGGCCCATCCTTTAGCCATGGGCGGGCAGACGCGGCAGTAATATTGGCCAAGGATGCACTTTTGGCCGATGCCATTGCCACTGCCACTGGCAATCTAGTTCAATCGACCGCTGATCTGGGAAATGCGGTGGATTTTGCCAAAAAATTACCCGGAGTGGAAGGGGTGCTGGTCATCAAGGATGATAAAATGGCGGTTTGGGGTGACATGCACCTAGAGGAAATTTAACCGGAAATCGTTTTAGTTTGAGGAAATAAGGGGGACAAAACGGCATCCGCAAAGTTTTTGCTGCTGGATGCCAGTGCCTTCTTTTTCCTTGGTAATGAGGAGTAAATCTTGTAAAAACGGATTGCCGACAGGGATAACCATACGTCCTTCCGGGAGCAGTTGTTCGAGTAGCATTGTGGGAATTTTGTCGGCGGCAGCAGTTACGACGATGCTATCAAAAGGGCCTTTTTCCGGCCAGCCGGCTGCACCATCGCCGCTTTTATAGCTGATGTTGTTGTACCCCAGCTCGTCCAATACTCTTTTGGCCCGCAGGGAAAGTCTTTCAATCCGTTCAACGGTATAAACATGTTTTACCAGCTCGGCAAGAATGGCTGCCTGGTAGCCGGAGCCCGTTCCTATCTCCAATACCTTTTCGTGCCTCTGGGGCTGGAGGGACTGCGTCATCAGAGCGACGATATAGGGTTGGGAGATGGTCTGCTTTTCGCCGATGGAAAGAGGATAGTCATTGTAGGCGAGGTGGCGTTTTTCTTCTGTTACAAAGAGATGGCGGGGCACCTTGCGGAAAGCGCTTAGTAGCTGCAAATTGTCGATCCCTCTGGGTTCTAGTTGCTCGCTGATCATTTGTTGACGGAGCAATGAATATCTTGATTCATCCATGGTTTTCCTCCTGTTTTAGCGATTATAGCACGAAAAAGATGGGAAGGGCAAATCTAATTGAAACACCCCCTTCCATCAAAAAAGTTTGGTGGTGAAAGATAGTGAATTTTGAACAAGGGCCAATCCGGCCCCCTAGCGAGGCTGAAAGTTTGTTCGTGAGGCTTACCCGCAACTGCCCATGGAACAAGTGCCTTTTTTGCGTCATTTATAAAGGTAAGAAATTTTCCCGCCGGCCGGTGGAGGAGATCAAAAAAGATATTCTTGGCCTCAAGGAGGCTGAAGAAAAAGTTTGGATGTATGCATTTCAGCAGGGAAAAGAGGAGATAACCCGCGAGGTTTTACAGCTGGTCTATGATCACGATCCCAACCTTTTGCAGATTGCCTTCTGGCTTTTTAGGGGAGGCAAAAATGTTTTTTTGCAGGATGCCGACTGCATGATCCTGCCTCCCGAGGAACTAGCTGAGGTAATTTCCTATATCAAGGAGCAGTTTCCCACTGTAGAGCGGATTACAACCTATGGCCGCACAAAATCTATAGCCAGGCGCACGGTCGAAGAGCTAAAGATTTTGAAAGACGCCGGCTTGACCAGGGTACATTCAGGCATGGAATCGGGCTTTGATCCCTTGCTGGAGTTTATGAGCAAGGGTGTCACAGCGGAGGAACATATTAAGGCGGGCCTGATGCTAAAAGAAGCCGGTCTCAACCTCTGCGAGTATATTCTACTGGGTCTAGGCGGGAGGAAGTATTGGCGGGAACATGCCATGGATACCGCCATGGTTCTTTCAAGTATCGATCCGCATTATGTGCGTATGCGCACACTTGCTGCCCGCAGGGGCGGCCCGCTACAAACATATATAGACAGCGGTGAGTTTCAGGTTCAGAATGATGATGGGCTGGCCATGGAGGAAAGATTGCTCTTGCAAAATTTCGATGGGACCGGCTCAATTGTCAGCGATCACATTCTGAACCTCCTGGAGGAGGTACAAGGAAAACTCCCCGATGATATGGAAAAAATGATCGGCGTTGTCAACAGCTATCTCAGCCTTCCCACTGAGGAAAGGGAAAACTTCAGCCTGGGGAGAAGGCTGGGCCTTTACCGCTTCCTAAATGATAGAAACGATCCAAGGCTTTTTCGCCAGGTCGAAGAGGTAAAAGCGGGACTAAAAAAACAGGGAAAAGATTTAGAAGAATTTGTGGCTGAATATATGTCCAACTATATTTGATCTTTTTTACAGTGATGGCATGTGGAGGTGGCGAAATGCAGGGACAAGCTAGCCGTGGCGAACAGCTCGATGCCACGTGGTGGCAAAGGGTAGGAAAAAAATGGTTCCCTTTCCTGGCCCTGGCCTTTCTTTTTCTTCTTGGCGGTTTTTTTCTGGGCCGCGTGGCTGTGGCGGATGGCAGTGCCATTCCCGGATCGGAGGAGGATCCCCTCGTAACTGCCGGCTGGGTGGAGGCCAGGCTCAGGACCCTGAAAGCCGAGCTTTCCGGGTTAAAAACGGAGGGTGGCAACGGGCCGCGGGGCGATGCCGAAGGGCAGCCTCCTTCCGGACAAGTTGTTATGGTACCCAGCCCTGCCCCTGTTTACGAGGTTGCCGTTTTACAGCCAGGGGCCAGGTTTCTGGCCGGTCATGGAACGGAATTTATCCTACGCAGCGGCCGGGCGGTGACAATTGCTGCCGATAGCGGGGGAGTTGCCGATTTGACATCGGGGGTGGATTTGGAAAACAAGGAAGCTATACCCCGAAACCATCTTCTGCTTTCTCCCAAAGATGATGGACGCGGTGCCGTAGCGGAGACCGAAGTTATTTTTTTAATCCGGGGGAAATATAACGTAGTGCAGTAGCTACAAGGGGGGGAAGGTTTTTTGACCTGTATTGCCCTATCGGGTTATTATGGTTTTTACAACACCGGGGATGAGGCAATTTTAGAAGCGATCATCGGCATTGTGCGCCGCCGCCTGCCCGGGGCAGAATTGGTGGTTTTTTCTGCAGATCCCGATCATACCCGACAGGAATATGGGGTCGAGTCTGTTTCCCGTACCTGCCTATTTTCCATTTTCCGCACCCTGCATCGTGCCGACCTGCTCATTAGTGGCGGGGGCGGCCTGCTGCAAGATGTCACAAGCCTGCGTTCGGTTGCCTACTATCTAGGTATGATCGAGCTGGCTTTTTTTATGGGCAAAAAGGTCGCCGTTTTTGCCCAGGGGATGGGCCCGTTGCATCACCCCCTGGCCCGGCGGTGGGTTAAACGGGTTTTAAACAAGGTCGATCTGATCAGCGTCAGGGATCCCCTTTCTGCCGCCTTTTTGGAGGAACTGGGGGTAGGGCGGGAAATCCGGGTGGCAGCCGATCCGGTTTTTACCCTTAGCCCGGCATCGCCGCAGGAAATTGAGACTTTTTGGGCCAGGCATAAAATGGCAAAGGCCGGTAGGCAGCAACCTCACATCGGCATAGCCCTGCGTTTTTTTCCGCGGGAGCAGGACAGCGGAGAAGAAATTTTTGAAATGTTGACCAGGGCGTGTATTTATCTGGTGCAACGCTACAACGCCCGCCTTGTTTTTTT
Organism: Bacillota bacterium; assembly: GCA_012839215.1. GTDB lineage: Bacteria > Bacillota > Dethiobacteria > DTU022 > UBA8154 > DUNV01. The sequence goes on along the minus strand of DUNV01000009.1, from coordinate 6,631 downwards.
ACCCTACCACCTGTCCAGGGATCTACCCCTGGCCCGGCAAATTGCCTCCGGTTTATCACAGCAAAGCCTGGTGATCGATTGCCCCCTTTCCAATAAGGAAAACATGTGTCTGGTTGGGGGGTTGGATATGCTAGTGGGAATGCGTCTCCATGCCCTAATTTTTGCCGCCGTGAGCGGAATTCCTTTTCTGGCCCTGCCCTATGATCCCAAGGTGAATGCTTTCCTGGGTCGCTTGGGGAAAAACCCGCTGCCACCGCTGCAGGAAATGACCCTGGAACGGCTGAAAAAAGATTTGGATATCGTGCTTGCCGAAGGGAAAAAGAATTTTACAATTGGGCTCCGAGCGAAGATTAGGGAACTAGAGGGTGAAGTGGAAAAGGCGGCCGGCGAATTGCTTTCTTTGGTTGAAAATTGATTTTGCCGCCGGGGATGGGTATAATAGCCTGGAAAAGCCACGTTTTTATTTCAACAAAAAAGGGGGCCGCCGGTGTTGCACCGGAGAAAGTATGATCTCTGTTAAAGTGAAAGGAATAGGGCTGGATCCCGCTGAAAATCCATTACTGCTGCTCATAGACAAGGAAGAAACAATCATCCTGCCAATCGGTATCGGGCTGACCGAGGCCCAAGCCATTACATTAAAGCTGGAGGGTTACACATTTCCACGGCCTTTGACCTATGATTTAATTTTAACAATCTGCGAAAATTTAGGGGGATCGATCGAAAAAATTGTTGTTAATGACAAGCGGAAGGACACTTATTATGCCCAGATATATTTGAAGAAGGAAGGGCAGGAAATTGTTATTGATACGCGGCCCAGTGATGCTGTCGCCCTGGCCCTGACTAGTGGTTCGCCGCTCTTTATTACCGACGAAGTGGCCAAACATTCTTTTCCCCTCGAGGAGGTCCTGCAGAAAGATATTTTGGACATTTACAACATGGAAGATGATGAGGGCAATACCTTGCTGCACTAGCCCTGGCCCGGCTGACTTTATCTATCTTTTCTTTGCAACTATCAGCTATCCAGCTTTTCAGCTATTCAGGTATTAAAGAGCAGGCGCGTTCCTATCGCCAGGAGCACGATACCAAGGAACTTCCACCAGGTAAAGGGAACCGTTTCCATACCGAAGAAACCAAAATGATCAATCAGCACTGCTGTGGCAACCTGGGTGGCGACGATGGCCGTTGTGGCGTTGGCTACCCCCAGCTGGGGTATGCTGGCTGCCACTGCATAGGTGATCAGCACGATTAGCAGGCCTCCCAACAGGTAATACCAGGGCGCATTGCCGATGCGGGCAATATTTCCCTTGCCCAGTCCCAAAAGATAAAGAGCCAGCAGGGCGGCGAGGGTTCCAGTGATCATGACAACAAGTGTCGTTTCCAGAACTCCTATAATTTTACCGAGGGCGGAATTAAGCGTTCCCTGCACGGCCATGGTTGCGCCCGCTAGGGCAGCAAGGATAAGCATGAAAAGATTGAACCTCATAAAACGTGCTCCTTCTTAATGGAAACAAATTTTTTATGCGGTGTGGGTAACAAACTCAGTTTACCCCCAGCCGCAAAAAATATGTCCATGTTCTAAGGGTGCCAGGCACCTGGGAAAATCTGGAGGTGAGGGTAAATTGTTGGTGGAAGAAATCGTCCTTCAGGTTGAAAATTCGGCTTTACGGGGCCGGGTTTACTGGCCCGGGGGCGAAAAACATCTGCTGGAGGCCCAGCCCATGCTCATTCTTTGCCACGGCATCCCCCGGGCAAAGGCGGGCACTGTTGCGGAAAGCGATGTCGAAACCGAAACTGAAGCTGCGCCCGATACCATGATCAATGCCAATGCGCAAAGGGGTGCTGAAAAAAACCCCCCGATCAAGGAAGAGGAGGATGGCGGTTACGCGGCCTTGGCCGCCCAATGTGTGGCCCGCTTGGGACTGCCGGTTTTCCATTTTAATTTTCGTGGAACCGGAGAAAGCGAGGGAAACTTTGATCTGTTGGGGTGGACCCGCGATCTTGTTGCGTTTTTGGATTACTGGGAGGGAAGGGGAGCCAACAATGGTTTTTATCTGTGGGGTTTTAGCGCCGGGGCGGCTGTTTCATCCTGTGTGGCTGCCATGGAATCCCGGGTTCGTAAGGTAATCCTTGGTGCCTGTCCAGCCAGTTTTCGCAAAATTTTTTCCCGGGAAAGCGCGAAACAGCTCATCCAACGTTTCCGCCTGACGGGGATCATCCGCCAGAAGGATTTTCCGCCTGATCAGGCCAAGTGGCACGAGGATCTCTTTGCGGTTGAACCGGTTGAATACATTGGAAGGTTGGCACCCAGGCCCCTTCTCCTGGCACATGGCACGGCTGACGAGCTCATTCCCCTCGATCATGCCTACGAACTATACAAAAATGCCGGCCGCGGCAGGAATCTGTTGATCCTTCCCGGTGCCCTGCACCAATTGCGACGAGAGGAAAAGGCGGTGGAACTTTGCCTGGATTGGCTAAAAAAAGCCCATAGCAGTTGACAATCTTTTACAGGTGCCAGGCACCTGGGGAATTATGGGAAAAAATTATTTTCCCAAAGGGAATGTCGAAGATTATGCCCTTCCAGGGCGGCGATGCAGGATTCTGTCAGCAGATCAAGCCGGCTAAAGAGGGTGGGAATTTCCTCTTTCTTTTTTTTACACCTGTTTTCACGGGGCAGCGGCCCAAAAGGTATGAAGTAAATACCCTTGATCTCCATTAGAACAGAGATATCATCTAGCGAAGGGTGGGATCTTTCCCCCAGGACCGGGACGATGACCAGCGGAAGGCCGCTGTAGTCCCGTGGAATTGTTTCCCTCAATTGCCTGAGCTGTTTTTCCGTATTAGGTATAAAAACGAGCAAATCTAATAGGGACTCATGGAAAAGAGACGGAAAGCTAAAATTTCCCGTTTCCCGCTTTTTTCTTTCCCCTATCAGGACGATAAATATTTCGGCCCCCTCGAACATTATTCTATTTATCTCACCCAAAATCTGGGTATCGCCGAGTTGTTTGATCCCCAGCATGATACCCACTTTTTTGCTTTGCAGGCGCATCATAAAAACACCTCCCGATGCTAATTTATGGTATGCACCAAGCAGGGAAGGTGCCAATGAATTGCGCTAAATAAATTGTTGGGAAATAAAAACTTCCTTGCCTTGACTAGAGATCGAGCAGATTTTCCAGGCCATAAACCATTTTCCGGAGATTGGTAACATTTTTCACAGCCATAATTACGCCGGGCATAAATGATTTACGATCATAGGAATCATGGCGGATGCTCAAGGTTTGCCCCAGCCCGCCAAAAATTACTTCCTGGTGGGCAATTAGGCCTTCCAGCCTGACACTATGTATATGGACATCCCCGGTAACTGCTCCCCTTGCCCCGGCCAGCTTTAACAGCTCCTCCCGCCTGCCGGGTTTCTGACGCCGGCCGGCCTCGATCATCTCCGCTGTTTTGATCGATGTTCCCGAAGGGGCATCGATTTTTTGATCATGATGCAGCTCAATAATTTCTGCCTGGTTGAGATAGCGTGCTGCCACCTGGGAAAATTTCATCATTAGCACCGCACCCAGGGCAAAATTGGGGGCGACAACGGCACCGATCCCCGCCTTTTCAACCCACTCATTGATGAGTTCCAGATCAACCTGGGTAATTCCGGTAGTGCCCACAACGGGGCGAACCCCGGCCTGCAGGGAGGTGCGGATATTCTCCATGACGGCCATGGGGGTGGTAAAATCCACCAGAACCCGGGCCTGTCTACCGGCGAGCGTATCCACACCTAAATTTTGAATTAAAAGCCCCAATTTTTGCCTGCCCAGTACTTCGCCGATATCCTCCCCACGGCCCAGGAGATCAAAAACGCCTGTCAGTTCAAGATCCCCGTCATCGAGGATGGCCTGGCAAACTTCCCGCCCCATGCGCCCATAGGCTCCATTGACGGCAACTTTAATCTTTTCCACCGCTGATACCTCCTGTTGCTGCTTCTAAACTCTTCTGATTGTCCTAGAAAAACCAGAAGATGTCAAGAATTCATCCGGGTTTGGCGGGAAAACTGACAATAACAAACTGGTGCCAGGCACCTGGAAAAATATTGAAGGTGCCTGGCACCGATAGGGGGCAAATTGATGGTTTTAAAAATTGGAATTAACGGTTTTGGGCGCATTGGGCGCGTGACATACCGAGCTCTTTTGCAAAGAGGCGGGGGAGAGGTGGTCGCCATCAATGATCTGGCGGATACGGGGACCCTTGCCCACCTGCTCAGCTATGATTCGCTTTATGGCCGGCTCCCCTTTCAAATCCGGGCTGAAGGGGAGACGCTCAGGGTTAATGGGAGGACCATTCACGTTTCACAGGAGGAGAGGCCGGAAAATATCCCCTGGGAGGAATACGGGGTAGAAACGGTTATAGAATCAACGGGGCGTTTCCGTTTGCACAAGGATTGCTCCCGCCACCTGGAGGCAGGGGCCCGGCGCGTCATCGTCACCGCGCCAATGACTGATCCGGATATAACGATCGTCATGGGTGTTAACCAGGAAAAATTCGTGCCCACCGAACATAAAATAATATCCAATGCCTCCTGCACGACGAATGCACTGGCCCCGGTGGCCAAGGTTTTGCAGGATACCTTTGGCATAGAAAAAGGGCTCATTAATACCACCCATGCCTATACCAACGATCAAAGCCTGCTCGACTATGCCCACAGCGATTTGCGCCGGGCCCGGGCGGCCTTTCTTTCCTTAATACCCACCTCCACCGGCGCGGCACGGGCTATCGGCGATGTCATCCCCGAACTAAAGGGGCGCTTTGATGGCTTTGCGGTTCGCGTTCCCACCCCGACGGTATCCCTGCTGGATATTGTTGTTCTGTTGGGTAAGGAAACAACTACCCAGGAGGTCAACAAGGCCCTGCAGCGGGGGGCGGAAAAGGCACCGGAGGTCCTCGCCTTCAGCATGGAACCCCTCGTTTCAGCAGATTACCGGCGCAGCCCCCATTCCAGCATCATCGACGGGCTCAGCACCATGGTAGTGGGCAATAACCTGGCGCGGGTAGTCACCTGGTATGATAATGAATGGAGTTATTCCTGCCGGGTGATCGATCTGGCTGTCTACACGGCTAAGGAAAGCAAAAAGGAAAGGCAGGCCGTTCTGGCCGGGCAGTCCTAATCCTAATTTATTGTTGCCCATTTTTACCGTCCACCCTTTACTTTTCCCTTTTTCAAACGATAAGATCTATGAGGGCAGCGATCTTTTATGCTGCATAACCATCTTTCGGCAACCATTTTTTTGCAAGGATGCAAAAAGATTTTTTTCAGGATGAAGGTGAGAAAAATGAAGGTAAACCGGCCGGAAATTATTTCCTTAATCAACAAAATCTACAAGCAAGAAAACGCCAGAGGAAAAGCTGGCCCCGGTTCTCCCCGCACCAACCGCAAGGATCGGGTTGATTTTTCCGATACTTTGGAATCACTAAAAAAAGAGCTGGCCCGCCTGGAGGAAATGGATACTGCCCGGGCAGAAAAATTGGACCAACTGGCCAGCCGCATTGAAGCGGGGGAATATGAGGTCAATGCCGGGGAACTTGCGGACATTCTCCTCAGGATAATCGAAGAAAGCCATTCCTAGAAGCTTTGATCGGAATAGATCACGACAAGGAGGTGCGCCTGTTTTTCCGCGAGGCTAGCCTGGCGGGACAAACGGGATTTTTATGGTTGATGGAGCAAAACTGCAAGTGATCTTGCAAAAAGAGGCAGATCTATTGCAGCAAATGATCGATCTGGAAACGGAAACACTCCCGCTGCTCGTCGGGGGCGACATCGAGAAACTGGAGGCCCTCAACGTTAGGAAGAATGAACTGGTTTCCCTCCTGGCCGGGCTGGAGGAGCAGCGCCAGGAAATCTTTACTGTAGAAGGGGCCTCCCTGAAGCAATATCTGGCCAAGGGCAAACCCCTAAACAGCCATGAGCTAGAATCCCTGCGGAGGCTTATTTTAAAAAGGCATGCCTCCCTGCAAAAAAAACTAAAAACTAACAGCTTTCTTTTGCGCCATAATCTGCACTTTACCAACCTGGCCATCAATTACCTTTTTCCCTGGGCCAGGGATGCTGCCGGTTATGCCCCCGCCGGGGGGAAAAATGGCCCGGTGACATACCAGGCAGGATTGATCGATTCCAACGCCTGATCGATGGAGCGAAAGGCCGGTTTTAAAAAGGAGGAGCCTAAAATAAAATGGGAAGTACCTTTGGAAGCTTTGAAATAGGCCGCCGGGGCATCCATGCCATGCAAAAGGGTGCCCAGGTGACAGGTCAGAATATTGCTAACGCCAACACAGAGGGCTACACACGTCAGATTATGAACCTCAAGGCCCTGGTCCCACCTGCCGTGGCCGGGGTGGAGACCCCACCGGGCTATGGGGTAAACGTTTCAGCGATCAAACGCATTAAAAGCGAATTTTACGACAGCCAAATCAGGCAATCCCTCAGCCAAAGGGATTACTGGAGCCAGTTGGGGGAAACGCTCACAGCCCTCGAAGTGATTTTCCTGGAACCAGGCGATACAGGAATTAACACCTATCTCAGCGAATTTTTTGATGCCTGGCAAGAGCTGAGCACCAATCCGGAAAGCTACGCCGCGCGCGT